>NZ_LGCW01000261.1:0-100419 GCF_001279365.1 Streptomyces sp. NRRL F-5755
CCCGCCGGTCCTGCGGCCCGAGACCGATCCGGAGACCGGGCGCGCCGAGCTGACCGTACGGACGCGTCCCGTCCGTATCCCTTTGCACTCGCAGCTTCCCCCGTCCCTGATGTGGGCCTACGAGGGGGAGGTCCCCGGGCCGACCATCGAGGTGCGGCGCGGCACCCGGCTGCGGGTGTCCTGGGCCAACGGGCTGAGCGGCCCGTATCCGCTGATCAAGGTGGAGACGCGGGTGCCGGCGAACGTCATGCGCCCGGGCTTCGACCCGGCGGCGGACGACTTCGACCGCAAGGTGGCCGCGCTGCCGCCCTGGACGGTGGTGCACCTGCACGGTGCGCGCACCGGCGGCGGCAACGACGGCTGGACCGACAACGCGGTGCCGCCGGGCGAGACCCAGCTCTCCGAATACCTCAACGACCAGGCGGCCTGCACGCTCTGGTACCACGACCACGCCATGAACATCACCGCGCTGAACGTGATGACGGGCCTGGCCGGCATGTACTGGATACGCGACGAGGAGGAGGCGGCGCTCGGCCTGCCGGACGGCGTCCACGAGATCCCGCTCGTCCTGTGCGACCGCAACGTGGACACCGACTGGGAGGGCCGCCCGACCGGCCTGCTGATGCACAAGGTCCTGCGGGACGACCAGGACGTGCCCCGGCCCTTCTTCGGTCCGTACAACGTCGTCAACGGCGTCGTCCAGCCGCACCTCGACGTGGCCGCGCGCTGGTACCGCTTCCGGATGGTCAACGGCTCCAACGCGCGCTTCTTCACCCTGCGCCTGTGCCACGAGGACGGGACGCCGGTGGACCGGGAGCTGGTCGACCGGGCGTTCCACCAGATCGGTACGGACAGCGGGCTGCTGCCCGAACCGGAGCCGCTGCCGGAGCGGGGCCTGACCCTGGCGCCCGGCGAACGCGCCGACGTGCTGGCCGACTTCTCCGTCCTGCGGGGCCTGCGCGTGCACTGGGCCGATGCCGCCACCAACCCGCCCGGACCGGCGCCCTCCCCCGAGGTGCTCCAGTTCCGGGTCGCGGACGAGGCGGCGGACGACCCGTTCACGCTGCCCGCGCACCTGAGCCCGTCGTACGTACGGCTCAGCCACGCCACGGCCCCGGACCACGAGCACCGGTGGATCGTGCTGACCCCGCCGGCCGCGACCGGCATGCCGATGATGTGGGAGATGGAGACCGTCGAGGACGCCTCGGCGGTGGAGATCCCCAGCGACGGCATCGTGCAGGTGCGGATGCCGGGGCGGCCGCTGCTGACGCTGCGCCGGGTCGCGGAGACATTCAACGACACCACGACGATCATGGCGCGCGAGGGCGGCTGGGAGCAGTGGAACGTCCTGAACCTGGGCGGCCCCGTGCACCCCTTCCACATCCACCTGATCCGCTTCCAGGAGACCCGGCGGCAGAACTACGACGCCCGCGGTTTCCAGCGGCTCCTCAACGGCGACGGCACGGTGCGCGGCTACGGCACCGTCACGCCCGTCACCTTCACCGGGGAGCTGCCCGCCACCGGCGCCGACCGCGGCTGGAAGGACACCGTACGGGTCGGCGACACCACGCCGGCGCCCGCCGGGTCCGGCCAACTGGTCTCCGTACTGGGGCAGTTCGACGGCGGGTCGGGCCGCTACATGTACCACTGCCACATCCTCGAACACGAGGACGAGGCGATGATGCGGCCGTTCACGGTCATGCCCGGGCCGGTGATGGACATGCACCCCGGCATGGCGGGCGGCGATCACGGCAACGGCCACGGCTCCGGCCCGGGGCACGGAGGTCACACGTCATGACTCCCTTCGACCCGCCCCGGCCGAACCGTTCCACCCCCGCCCCTGAGGAGCGAACCACCATGACCACCCCGATCACCGTCCCGGAAACCCCCCGCATCCGTCACCGCGACGGACGCCGGGTGCGCCCCACCGGCGGCCAGACCCGCGTCCTGGCGGCGGAGAGCCCGGCCCAGCTGGCCGAGCGGCTGCCGCTGACCTACCACGCGGCGCACACCGCCCTGACCGCCCGGCACGACATCGTGCGGGTCCTCGACGGCCGGGACGACCGGCTGCTCGCCATCGTCGGGCCGTGCTCCGTGCACGACCGCGCGGCCGCCCTGGACTACGCCGCCCGGCTGCGGGACACGGCCGCCGCCCTGGCGGACGACCTGCTCGTGGTGATGCGGGTCTACGTCGAGAAGCCGCGCTCCTGCCTCGGCTGGCCCGGCCTGGTCGGCGACCCCGGCCTGGACGGCGGCGCCGACCTCGGCCGCGGCCTGGCCGAGGCCCGGTCCCTGATGCTCGACATCGCCGAGACCGGGCTGCCGGTGGCCTGCGAATGGGTCAACCCGGTCACCTCGGCCTATCTGTCCGACGTCGTCGCCTGGGGCTGCGTCGGGGCCCGTACGGCGGCGAGCCAGGTGCACCGCGACCTGGTCAGCGGCCTGCCGATGCCCGTCGGCATCAAGAACGGCACGGACGGCTCGGTCCAGGTCGCGGTCGACGGCGTACGGGCCGCCGCCGCGCCGCACACCTTCCTCGGCGCGTCCGGCGCCGGTCCTGTGGCGCTGCTGCGCACCAGCGGCAACCCGGACTGCCACGTCGTCCTGCGCGGCGGCGCGGACGGCCCCAACTACGGCGCGGCGCACGTCCGCCGGGCCGCCGGGCTGCTGACCGACGCCGGACTGCCCGCCCGGGTGCTGGTGGACGCCAGCCACGGCAACAGCGGCAAGCAGCACGAGCGGCAGCACGCGGTCGTCGAAGATCTCGCGGTGCGCGTCGCCGACGGCGACACCGCGGTGCGCGGGGTGCTCCTGGAGAGCTTCCTCGTACCCGGGCGGCAGGACCCCGGCGGCCCGTCGCTGGTCTTCGGACAGAGCGTCACCGACGCGTGCATCGGCTGGAGCGGCACCGCCCAGCTGCTGCGGGAGCTGGCCGGCGCGGCTCGCGCCCGCCGCCACACCTCCTGCCCCCGCCCCCGCCGGGTGGCGGACCCCGATTCCGCCGCCCTCATGGAAAGGACCTGACCGTGTTCACCCCCCTGCGGTACCCCAGTACCGAACGCCCCCTGCCGGACGGTTGCGCGAGCACCGGCGACCGGTCCCCCGGCCGGCCGGCTCCGCGGCCCTTCGACCTCGGGGACGTGGCCCGGTTCGCCAGTCCGCTGGCCCGGATGCTGCTCGCCAGCGACGGACTGACCACCACCCTGCTGGAGTCCGCGCTCGCCACTCCCCTGCGGCTGCGCGTACTGCACCAGGGCACGGCGCCCGCCGCCGCGCAGGACGCGCTGACCCGCCGTTGTCTGAGCCTGGGCCGCGACGAACAGGTCCTGGTTCGCCGCTCCGCGCTGGCGGACGCCGCGCTGACGCCCGTCTCACTCAACACCGTCGTCGGCCTCGTCCCGGACGACCCGGCGCTGGCCGCGTGCCTCACCAGCCCCCGTACACCGATCGGTTACGGGCTGCGGGCCACCGGCGCCATGCGCACCCGGCGGCTGGTCGAGGTGGGGGTGGCCGGGTGGGAGCAGGACGGGCGCATCCGGCCGGCCGTGTTCAAGTCGTATGTGGTGCTCGACGGCGAGCGGCCCTGGCTGTTCATCCGGGAGCTGTTCAATCCGCGGCTGGTGCCCGCCGGACTCGCGGACGACAGGCGGGCGGACGATGCGCGGTCGGACAGCCGACGGGGCGGTCCGGCGCCGGGCGGCGAACCGGCTCCCCTAGGGCCGCAGCCGGTCGTCGTCCCGGCACCGCCGCCGCGGCAGCGGCTGCTGGGCCGCCCGCGTCCGCTCACCGAGGAGATCCAGACCACCGGGCCCGCCGCCGAGCCGCACCGCGCGCTGGCCCCGACGGCGGACGGCGAAGCCTTCCTCCTGCACCTCGGACGCCATGCGACCGGGGCGCTGACGACGGCGGCAGCCGGGCTGGTCCACTACGCGGCCGGTGTGCCCGTCACCGTCGTCACCGGCGGGCATCCGCCGCCGGGCGTGCTGCCGCGCGAGGCGCGGTGGATCGCCGAGGAGTACCGCGCTTCGGCCGGCTCCCCCGCCTGGCTGGGCGACTTCCCCCAGCTGATGACGTTCCTCGACGCCTGCCCGCCCACCCTCGCGGGCCAGGTCCACTGGACGGCCGACGGCGAGCGCGTACCGCGCCCCGGCGCCGTGGCCGGGTTGCGCCCGCGGCCCGGCTGCCATCCCCGCGAGGTCGCCGCGCGCTGTGCGGCGCTCAATCCCGGCCGCGTGCCGGGACGGCTCGTACTGGCCGTACGGCTCGCCCCGGACCGGATGCTGACCGAACTGCCCGCGCTGATCGAGGCGGTGGCCTGCACCGGCACGCCGGTCACGTGGGTCTGCGCGCCCCGGCCCGGCGGTGGCACGGCGGCGGCCGAGGTCGGCACCTTCTTCGACACCCACTACTCGGTGGGCAGCCGGCCGGGCGGCCTGCTGCTGGACGAGTACGGCCGTACCCCTACCGAGGTGCTGCGGACGGTGCACGCCGCCGCGGACGCCTGGCGGCCTGCCGTCTGACCTTCCTCCGCCCACACACAGCGAAAGCGAGCCCGCCATGTTCTCCCACCACCACCCCGACATCGCCCTCATCGACGAACAGGGCCCCCTCACCCGCCGCGCGCTGCGCGCCGCCGTCACCGACCGGGCCACCGAGCTGTTCGCAACCGGCCTGCGCCCCGGTGACCGGGCAGTGATCTTCCGCCCCAACGGCCGCGCGTGGGTGGTCGATTACCTCGCACTGGCGGAGCTGGGCGCCGTGAGCGTCCCGCTGAACGCCGCCTCCGCGCCGGACGAGATCCGCCACGCGGCCCACGACAGCGGCTCCGTCCTCATCCTCACCGCGAACGGCCCCAGCCCGCCGCCACCCGGGCCACCGCACTCCCCCGCCACCGACTTCACCGCCATCGCGACCCTCGCCTACACCTCCGGCACCACAGGCCGCCCCAAAGGCGCGCTCCAGTCCCAGGAGGCGGTCCGGCTCGGCGGCGAGAACATCGCGCGGCGCCTCGCGCTGGGTCCCGGCGACACGGTGCTCAGCCCGCTGCCACTGGCGCACACGTACGGCACCAACGTCCTGAACGCCGCACTGTGCGCCGGGGCGGCCCTCGTCCTCCTCACCCGCTTCACCGAGGACGCGGTCGCCGGGGCGCTGCGCCGTCACCGGCCCTCCGTGCTGGCCGGGGTGCCGACGATGTACCGCAGGCTGCTGGCCTGCGCGGACCTGCCGCTGGAGTCGGTGCGCTGTTCGCTCTCCGCGGGCCAGCCGGCCGGGGAACAGCTCGCCCGCGACTGGCAGGACCGGTCCGGCGCCGTCTTCGCCGAGGGCTGGGGCATGACCGAACTGGCCGGACTGGCCTCGCTCACCCCGGCCGACGACCCCCGCCACCCGGGCACGTCGGGGCCGCCCGTGCCGGACGCCCGGGTCCGTACGGGCGAGGACGGCGAACTGCTGGTCCGGGCGCCCTTCGTGACCTCCGGCTACCTGGGCTCCCCCGAGTCCACCGCGCGGGTCCTGATGCCCGGCGGCGAGCTGCGCACCGGGGACGTCGGCGAGGTGACGGCCGACGGCGGGGTCACCGTGCTGGACCGGCTCAAGGACGTGATCCTGTGCGGGGGTTACACGGTCTACCCGGCCGAGGTGGAGCGGGTGATCGCCGCCCATCCGTCCGTGGCGGCGGTCGCCGTCACCGCCATGCCGGACGCGGTACGCGGCGAGTCGCCGCGCGCCTGGATCGCGACCGCGCCCGGCCGGGCCGCCGACGAGGCCGCCATCCTCGCCCACTGCCGGGCGCACCTGGCCCCGTACAAGATCCCCCGCCGTACGACGTTCCTGCCCGAACTCCCCACCACCGCCGGCGGCAAGGTCGCCCGCGGGCGGCTGCCCCGTTAGGCAGCGGCTCTCAGGAGGCCGTCATGGACACCATCCCGACATCCGTCATCGTCGTGGGCGCCGGTCCGGTCGGGCTGGCCACCGCCCTGCTGCTGCGGACGCGCGGCCTGTCCGTCACCGTCCTGGAGGCGGCGGCCGAGCACGCGCCCCGGCCCGGCAGCCGGGCGATCTTCCTGCACCGGCAGTCGCTGGCCACGCTCGCCGCCGCCGACCCGGTACTGGGCGCCGAACTGGTCGGCAACGGGCTCATCTGGGGCGCGCGGCGCACGAGTTACGCGGGCCGGGAGGTCCACCACCGTGCGTACACCCCGCCGCCGCCGGACCGTGCGCCTTTCTCCAGCCTTCCGCAACCGGTCATGGAGGAGCTGCTGCGGGCGGCCTGCCGTCGCGCGGGCGCGGAGCTGCGCTGGGAGACGCCGGTCACCGGCGTCACCGTG
Organism: Streptomyces sp. NRRL F-5755; assembly: GCF_001279365.1. Taxonomy (NCBI): domain Bacteria; kingdom Bacillati; phylum Actinomycetota; class Actinomycetes; order Kitasatosporales; family Streptomycetaceae; genus Streptomyces; species Streptomyces sp. NRRL F-5755. Next base: position 6,330 of record NZ_LGCW01000261.1, read on the forward strand.
TCGACCGACGGTGTGCGGGTCGGCACTCCGGAGGGCGGGCTCAGGGCCGCGTACGCCGTCGGCTGCGACGGCGCCCGGTCCGCCGTACGGCAGGCCATCGGCGTACGGCTGAACGGGCCGCGTTCCCCGCACGCGTTCCTCGTGCTCGACCTCGCGGACGACCCCGGGCACCCGCTGCCGCAGGAGCGCGCCTTCCACTACCTGGATCCGCGCATGGCCGGACGCAACGTGCTGACCGTGCCGTTCCGCGGCGGGCTGCGGGTGGATGTGCAGTGCCGGCCCGACGACGATCCCGACGCGCTCGGCGAGGCCGCGGCCGACTGGCTGCCCGGCCTGCTGCCGGAGGGACACGCCTGCTCCGTGACCTGGTCCTCGCACTACCGCTTCCAGCAGGTGGTCGCCGACCGGCTCACCGACGCGTACGGCCGGGTGCTGCTCGCCGGGGAGGCGGGGCACCTCTTCGCCCCGTTCGGCGCGCGCGGCCTGAACTCGGGCATCGCCGACGCGGCGGCGGCCACGGCCGCGCTGTCCACCGGCGACGTTTCCGGTTACGCGCACGCCCGCCACCGGGCCGCGCTCCTCAACCGCCGCGCCGCCGGACGGGCCCTGACCCACCTCACCGCCCCCACACCCTGGCACCGCGCCGCCCAGCGGCTGGCCGCCGCCGCTGCGCTCTGTTCGGACCGCGCCGGGCGGTGGCTGGACTCCGCCCCGTACGGCCCGCGCGACGCCGGAATTCCCGGGAGCCGCTACTGAGGAGGGCGTTACTGAGGAGGACCCGCCCCCTTCGGCCCTACCCCTTGACCAAGCCGACCTGATCGATTGATTTTCGATAGAAACCGATCGAGAATCGATGCATGCATCGTTTCCTCATCGCCACACTCCAGGTCGGCATCGGCGCGGCGTTCCTGATCGGCCTCTTCGGCCAGTGCGTGGTCATCCCGGCGACGGCGGCCGACGAGGTGGCCGGGTTCCCGCCGTACGCGCCGTACGCGGTGCCCTACTCGGCGGTGGCGATCGCCGTCGTCGCCTGCGTCCAGGTCGCGCTCGTCGCCCTGTGGATGCTGCTCACCATGGTCGAGCGCGACGCGATCTTCACAGAGCGGGCCTTCCGGTGGGTCGATGTCATCATCGGGGCCTCGGCGGTGGCGACACTGCTGGCGCTCGGCGTCACGGGACACCTCGCCGTGGCCGAGATCCCCTCCCCCGAGGACGGCATGGACGTCGTCGGCGCGCTGGCCGCCACGGGCGCGGTCACCGTCGTCGGCGCCGCGTTCGCGATGCTCGTCGTCGTCATGCGGGGCCTGCTGCGCAAGGCGACGCAGCTGCGGGCCGAGATGGCCGAGGTCATCTGATGGCGATCGTCGTCGACCTCGACGTCCAGCTCGCCAGAAGCCGCATGTCGGTCGGCGAGTTCGCGGAGGCCGTCGGCATCACGCCCGCCAACATCGCCGTACTGAAGAACGGCCGCGCCAAGGCGGTGCGTTTCACGACGCTCGACGCGATCTGCCGCACGCTCGGCTGCCAGCCCGGGGACGTGCTGCGCTGGGTGCCGGACGAGGAGGAAGAGGGCGGGTAGGCGGTACGCGGCGCACCTCAACGGCCCCACGTCCCTCCCCCGTACCGCCCGCTCCTGAAACCCTTGCGCGCCCCGGGAATTGCTGCATCCTGGTCCTTCACGACGGTGACCACAGGGGGGACACGGGTGCAGTCCCGACGTGATCTGATGATCCGCACGTTCGTCGGGCAGCGGCTCGTCCGGGCCCGCGGCGGGCACGCCCGGCATCCCGTTCTGCTCCTGCTCGGGCCCCGCGGCAGCGGCAAGACCGCGCTGGCGGGCCACCTGGAGAACTGGGGCCGCAGCGCGCCGATGGCCGCCCTGGACCTGGCGGCGCTCGACGACGGCGCGCACCACCCGGTGGACGTCCTGGCCCGTATCGCCTTCCAGCTCAACGCGCGCCGCCCCGACTTCCCGCCGCTGGCGCTGCCGTCCTTCGCCGTCCTGCTGATGGCGCTGTCGGCCGAGGCCGACCCGGAGAGCCGGGACGCCGCCCTGGGGCAGATGCGCGAGGCCCTGCGTGCCGGCCGCGCGGAGGACCATTCGCTGGAGGTGCTGCGGGACCTGGTGACGTCGGTCGGCGTGCCGGTGGGGCTGCCCGGCTGGTCGGCGGCGATCGTGCCGCTGATACAGGGCTGGCAGCGGGCCCGGGTGTGGTGGCGGTTGCACCGGCGGCTGGGCCGGGTCCCGCGCGGCGGCTCACGCGCCCAGCTGCCCGCTGACGTGCTCGTCGAACTCAACCAGCACTTCCGGCACGGCACGGCGGCCCAGCGTGAACGGGCCGAGTCGGTTCTGTTGCAGGCCTTCCTCGCCGACCTCCAGGGCGCGTACACGAAGCACGGCGGCGACCGCGCCCGCACGCTGCGCTGCCTGGTACTGCTGGACAACGCCGACAGTGAGCTGGGGGACGCGTTCCTCCAGGCGCTGGTCGAGGCGCGGGCCGCCGCTCCGGGACAGCCGGACCCGCTGGTGGTCGTGGCGTGTGCGCGCCGTCCCCCGGAAGTGCTGCGGCAGTTGGAGCTGGGGCCCCGGCCGCTCGGCGGTTATCTGGAGTGCTGGCAGCCGCCGGAGCGGGAGGACGGGCCGGAGCTGTTCGTGCCGCGGGTGGTGACCCGGCCCGGCGGCGGTGCCCGGCTGGAGGTGGCGCAGCTGCGCCCGCTGGACCGGGCCGAGGTGCAGGAGCAGGCAGGTCCGTATGTGAAGCGGATGCCGTCGGCGGCGCTGGCGGGTCTCACGCATCCGGTGGCGTGGCTCGGCCGTACGGTCCACGAGCTGACGCGGGGCCATCCGGCTGCCACCCGCATCGTGCTGGAGGCGCTGGAGGATTTCGCGCCGGAGGTGCCGTGCGGGCGGCGGCTGCGCATGGTGATGGCGCCGGAAGGTCCCCACTCCGTGGCGGACGCGCTGCTGGACCTGCTGCTCCAGGACGTGCCGCAGGAGCTGCGCGACGCCCTGCCGCGCGCTGCCGCGGCCGTCACTCTCGGGCAGGCCGCGAGCGCCGGTGACCTATGGCGGCAGGGTGACGCCCCGCCTCGGCTGCTGCGCCGCCTGGCCCACGACGACCAGCACGCCGAGCGGATCACCTTCGACGGCCACCAGCACAGCGCCCTCCCGGACATCGTCCGCAGGCTGCTGCTCGGCAGGCTGTCGCTGGCTCCGGCGCCGCCGGACGGCACCTCGCCGTGGGACGCGGCCCACGCCGTCCTGGGCGCCGCCGCCGAGTCGGGGCGCGTGGGCGCGTACCACCAACTGGCGGGCGGTGACGTCCAGGGCGCCGCGGCCTATCTGCACGACCGGTTCCTCGCCGTGTGCGGGGGTGGCGGCTCGGCGCAGGCGTGGTGCGAGGAGCTGTCCTGGATTCAGCGCGCGCCGCGCCGCTGGGAGCCGGAGGCGCAGGGCCGTTCGGCGGGCGCGGAGTTCCAGCACCGGATCGCGCGGACGCCGGGCCCGCATGACCTGGTGATGGTCACCCGTCTGCTGGTCGCCGGGTGGATCACCACCCATCCGGCGACCGACCCGTACGCGGCGCTGTGGTCCGACCCGCTGGGCGATCCGGCGGCCGCACTGCACCCGAAGATTGTCGATGCACTCCAGATGCTGAGCGGCCGGCTGAGCGACGAGACGGACCACGACGTGCTGTGGCAGCGGGCGGCAGCCTATGAGAGGAAGCCCTGGTGAGCGTGGGATGAGTGACGACGAACACCTCGCGGTCCCGCGGCCGCGGCCCCGCTGGTGGCTGCGGGCCGCCGTCGCCCTGATCACCGCGGTCGCGCTGGCCGCGGGCGGGTACTGGCTCTACGACTCGGTGTTCGTACGGTGTGCCGACGGCGTGCGCGAGCAGGGGCTGCGCGGCGAGTGCGTGGGCGTGACCGACGGCTCATATGTGTTCGACGCCGCGCTGCGGGACATCTCGGGGCAGATCCAGGCCGAGAACCGGCGGGTGGCGAAGTCCGGCAGGCCCTGGGTGTCGGTGGCCTACCTCCAGCCGATGACGCCGGGCCCCGACGACAAGGGGCGCGACATCATCCGGCGGGAGCTGGAGGGCGCGTATCTGGCCCAGCGCGAGCTGAACGACCCGCGGCGCGGCGGGCGCGGCGACTCGCCGCAGATCAAGCTGCTGCTGGCGAACAGCGGTGCCGGCTCGGAGCAGTGGCGGCCGCTGGTCGACCAGCTCAAGGAGATGAAGGACGGCGACCGGCACCTGGTCGCGGTGGCCGGGCTCGGGCAGAGCCGGCAGACGACACAGGACGCGATCGACGCCCTGCGGGCCGCCGGCATTCCCATGATGGGCTCGACGGTGACCGCCGACGCCATCAACCGGCCGGGGCAGACCGGGTTCTGGCGGGTGGCGCCGCCCAACGCCGACCAGGCGTCGGCGGTGGTGCGCCATCTGCGGGCGCTGCAGAAGCGGGCCGGTCAGCGGCCCTACCGGGTGACGACCATCAAGGACCGCAGCGAGCAGGACACCTACAGCGCGTCCCTGAACCGGGGCTTCACGGCGGCCGCCGCGCGCCAGGGCCTGAAGCTGACCGACATGGGGCTGGCCTACAGTTCGGCCGACCGCGCCACCGCCAACGCCTTCTCCGCGCTCGCCGACCGGGTGTGCACCGACCCGCCGGACGCGGTGTACTTCGCGGGCCGCGGGCGGGCGCTGCGCGGCTTCATCGAGGCGATGGCCGCCGCCGGGCGGCGCTGCCCCACCTCGGTGTACACCGGTGACGACGTGGTGGGCGTCTTCGACGTACCGGAGAGCTACGAGGCGCGCCAGGCGTTCCGGAAGGTCTGGGAGCGCAGCCGGCTGACCGTGCACCACACCGTACTGGCCCACCCCGACCAGTGGCTCACCACCTATCCGGGCGACGGGAACCCGCTGCCGGAGTTCCGCGACGCCTACCGCAAGGACATCCGCCGCACGGTCGGCGAACTGTCCGACGGGCAGGCCATCATGGGCCACGACGCCCTGCTCACCCTCGGCGTGGCCATCCGGGCCGGTGCCGACCGGCAGGGCAGCGGCCCGGTGACCACCAGCAGCACCCGCCAGATGCTGTTCCTGATCGGCGGCAGCAAGCCGGTGTACGGGGTCAGCGGGCCGATCCGGTTCGACGAGCACGGTGACCCGGAGGGCAAGCCGCTGGCGCTGGTCGAGCTGAAGCCGGCCGGCTCGTACGCCTTCCGGCAGGTGGTGTGGCCGTAGGTTCCCCGGCTGTCCTCAGAGCCCGTTTCTGAGCCCCTCGTCCGGGTCTTCGGGCGGGGCTAGGCTGGCGGTGTGGCCAAGGTCAACGGGCGGGCACAGGGTCGGCGTTGTCCGGGCTGTGGTGACTGGCTGAGGCCGGGTGCCGGGCCGCGGGCGGTTTTCTGTTCGGATGTGTGTCGTGCCAGGCAGTGGCGCCGTTTGCGGCGGGTGCGGTTGCGGACGGCTGCGTCGGAGGGGGGCGAGGGCCGGAGGGTCTGCCCGGTGTGTTCGGCGGTGTGGGTGGCCGGGGTGGATCTTCGCAGCAACGCGGTGTACTGCTCGGCGCGGTGCCGGCGCAGGGCGTGGGCGGCGCGGGCGGAAGCGTACGCTCAAGCGTCCGGATAAACGCTTGGGCGTACGGGAGTTTGCTCCGGTCACGGTGGTGTGGCAGAAGCTTTGCGGAGCGCTTGCCGGTGCTCCATACGCTGGGGCGTGCGCCCTTTCCCGGAGGGCCGGCCGCCGGATTCTGCCGGTGACGGGCGGGCCGGGTCCAGTGCACGGCCGTTGAAGGGGCTGTGTCCGGCCTGCCGCGGAGGTGGGCGTGATGCCGGAGGCCGACAGGATCGGGCAGGTCAGCCGGGAGCGCTACGAACAGACCATTGCCGCTGACCGCAAGGCGGTCGCGTCGATGGGCGGGGGCGCGTTCAGCATCGGCGACCACGCGCTGGAGATCGAGCCGATGCGCCCGCACGGCGGGTCGGTGGCACTGGACCAGGATGAGATCAGCGTGCGGGAGTCGCTGCGGATCCACGCCAATGACATCGGGTTGACATTGAGTACGATCAGGACGTACCGCTACACGGCCTTCCGTTTCCCGCCCGAGCACCGGCGGGCCGGCGTCTCCTTCAAGGTCCACGCGATCCTGGCGGTGATCGCCGATGACGCCGAGCGGTACGCGGCGATCGCCGATCCGCCCTGGGACGAGAGCGCGGGCTGCTGCCGCTGGACCACCGACAGCGCCAAGAAGCGCGTGGGCCGGCGGCCGGAGAAGCCGGAGACGGTGGGGCAGAAGGTCGACGCCATCCACGACCTGGCGGTGGATGACGAGGTGGCCGCGAAGGTGGCGTCCGATGTGCTGCGCCGGCCGGCGGTGGCGGCGAAGGTGATGGCCGACGATTCGGGCCCGGCACATCGTCAATAAAGCTCAGGCCGCCCAGCACCGGGTCGAGCTCGTCCACGACCTGACCGCGGACGACACGGTGGCGGCCAAGGTCGCCTCCGATGTGCTGCGCCGGCCGGAGGTCGCCGCCCGGGTCGTCGCCGACGACACCGCCCGGCACCTGGTCAACAAGGCCCAGCAGGACCGCACCCGGCAGAAGGCCGAGTCCTTCCGCCGCACCTCGCCCGTCGGGCGGATGGTGCGCAAGATCGAGCGCAGTGAGGAGTTCCTGGAGCTGCTGACCGCCTGCCACCGGTTCGTCATGGCCTGCACGCAGGCGGTGCCGAAGCTGCGCGGCCGGCGCCTGAGCGAGGACGAGCAGGCAGTACTCGCGGAAAAGATCACGCGCTGCCGGGCCACGCTCGACTGGATCGAGACGGCGGCCGCGACCGGCGAGGTCGACATGGACGAGGAACTGGCGAACCTGCTGCGGGGTGAATGACCGATGCCCAAGCGCTCCCCTGTGGCGGAGCGCCGCGCCGAGCTGATCCGCACCGCCCTGCTGGGGGTCGCGCCCGGCGGCATGACGCTCATGCGGCTGGCGGGCGCCTGTGAACTGAGCCGGTGGCAGACCAGGCGGGCCCTGGCCGCGCTGAAAGACATATGCGCACAAAACCATTGGCCGACCCTGACCTGGACCCGTGACCTGGGATATCACTTCTGTGGCAACGAGGACGAACTGGAGCTGTGGGAGCAGGCGTGGCTGGATGCGAAGCTGGTCCAGTTCGGCCGGGCGCTGACCAGCGTGATCGGCCCGCACCTGGAGCTGTTCCCGCAGAGCCTGTGGGCCATCTATCTCAAGGACCAGGTCAGGGCGGTCGAGTCGGCGCTGGCGCTGGCCGCCGAGCAGCTGGCTGCCCGCAGGCGGCGCTGACCGGCCCGCCTCCCCCTTTCCCGCCGGGACGCTCCAGCATGGAAAAGGAGGCCGGGCCCGGCCCGGGCGTCCCTCCCCACGCCCAGGGCCGGGCCTTGGACTTGCTGTGACGCGTCCTTCCCGCTACCCCTCCGACATGTCGGACGCCGAATGGAACCTGATCCGCCCTCTGCTGCCGGTCCCGGCGAGCCAGACCCCAAGGGGCGGGCGGCCGGAGAAGTGGCCGCGCCGGGACATCGTCAATGGCATACGCTATCTGGTTGATACCAGCATCAAATGGCGCGCAATGCCCGCCGACTTCCCGCCTTGACGCACGATCTACGGCTTCGCCCGCCGGTGGGCTGCCACCGGCGTTCTCGGCGTCATCCGCGACCAGTTGCGCCGCCGCATCCGCCTGGCCGCGGGCAAGGCTCCCAATACCGCCTCGGTGCTGATCGATGCCCAGACGGTCAAGGCGTCCGAGACCGTCTCGAAGGCCACCCGGGGTTACGACGGCGGCAAGATCATCAATGGGAGGAAACGGCACCTGATCTGTGACCACCGCGGCCTGGTGCTGATGGTGATGGTCACCCCCGCCGACGTCCAGGACTCCCTGATCGCCCACGACATGCTGCTGCGGCTCGCGCTGCTGCACCCGGAGGTCGCCATCGTCTGGGCGGATTCCGCCTACGCCAAGAACCAGCTGGTGCCCTGGGCGAAGCAGTACCTCGACATCACCGTGAAAACAGTACGGCGCCCGCCCGGCGCCAGGAGGTTTGTCGTGCAACCACGCCGCTGGGCCGTGGAGCGCACGTGGTCGTGGATCTTGCGGGCCCGCCGCCACTGCCGCGACCACGAACGGCTGCCCGAGATGAGCGAAGCACTGATCACCTGGGCCTGCATCACCCTGATGACCCGGCGCCTGACCCGCCGCACGAGCCGTCCCGCCGAACGCCGCGACGCCCCCCACGGCTACGTGATGCTCCAGGCTGCCTGATCACCCTGGTCCCGCCTCCGGCCCGTGCTCTTGGTCCTTCCCCGCCGGGCGCATCCGCTCCAGCCAGGCGAGCCCCTTCACAATCTGCGCGGGCGACAGTCCCGTCTCCTGTTCCAGCAGCCGCGGAGGGACGCCCTCGGGATGCTCTACCACCGAACGGGCGATCTTGCCTGCCCACAGTTCCTCGTTGACGAACGGCCGCTACCGTTCCTGGATCTTGTCCAGGCACTCCTGCGAGCACAGCATCACCATCCGCGTGCCGTCATTCTTCGGGTCCTCATAGATCGCCGAGGAGTCCGGCAGCACCGTCAGCAGAGGGTCGTCGCCGTCGAACAGGTCCGGCTCAATGGCCTTCCCGCACTCGTCGCAGTCGATCAGGCACACGAAATGTCGTCGTCCTCGTCAACCCACTCGTCATCCGGTAATTCGGGATCGTCCATGCCCGGTCCCTACCCCACACACGGGATCGGCAGCAGCCCGGAGGCGAACCTGCGGCCCGCCAGCGGCGACTCCCCGGCTGCTGTGTCGAACCAAGGGAAGCCGTCTGCCTGCGGGTTACCCAGCAAAGGGCAGCCCCAGCTGCCCTGCCGGGCGGCGGCACGGACAAGTGGGCACCCGCTCAGCCACCGCCCGGCGGCACGGCATCTTTCCGCAGCGCGACGGCGCACAGCAAGGGCTCACACGCCGCCCCTGCACACCCAGAGCCCGGCCCTCACAGCTGGACGATGGCTTGCCCGGTGTTCTTTCCCGTGCTCAGGCCCTGGAGTGCTTGATAGGCGTTTTCGATGTGGTGGGTGACGGTGACAGGGCAGGTGAGCGCCCGGGTGGTCAGCCATCGGGTCATGACGGCGGGGAAGTCGGGGAAGCGGGCGGTGTAGTCGAAGACTTTGACGCCGGTGATGTGGAGGGCCTTGCCGATGGCCAGGGGAAGGTTGTCGGGCCAGCGGATGTGTGCTTGGGCGTACTGGGAGTGCAGGCCGCACAGCAGGATGCGTCCGCGGGGACGCAGGGCGTCGAGGGCGGCCGCGAGGTGGTCGCCGCCGACGTTGTCGAAGTAGACGTCGATGCCGTCGGGGGCCGCAGCGCGGAGTTGGCCCGCGATGTCGCCTTGTGTGTAGTCGATGGCGGTGTCGAAGCCGAGGGTGTCGGTGAGGAGGCGGGCCTTGTCGGGGGTGCCGGTGCTGCCGACGACGCGGGTGGCGCCTTGGAGGCGGGCTATCTGGCCGGCGAGGCAGCCGACCGCGCCGGCCGCGGCGGAGACGAAGACGGTGTCGCCGTCGGTGAGGTGGCCGCCGTCCATGAGGGCGCCGTAGGCGGTGAGGCCGTTGAGGCCGAGCGGGCCGAGGTGGGCGGTCGGGTCCAGGCCGGTGTCGGGGAGTTTCTCCACGGCGGTGGCGTCGGCGACGGCGTGGGTGCGCCAGCCCAGGCGGTGGCGGACCAGGTCGCCGGGGGCGATGTGGTCGGCGCGGGAGGCGAGGATTTCGCCGATTGCGGGCCCTGTCATGGCCTCTCCGACGGCGTACGGGAGCCAGAACGCGGTGGGGTTGAGGGGGCCGCGCACGCCGCAGTACTGGGCGAGGGGGGTGGGCAGCATCTGGCCGAGCATGGCGCTGTGCACCGACATATGGGTGTTCCTGATCAGCACCTGCCCGTCGCCGAGGGGCGGCAGTGGGCGCTGCTCCAGGCGGACGTGTTCGTCGCCGGCCAGGCTCTCGGGGCGGTGGTCGAGGATCCACGCGCTGGTGTGGGTCGGCAGGCCGGCCGCCGGCTCACCGTGGGAGCGGACGGCGCGAGGCGTCGCGGAGCCGGTGCCGTCCTGTGACGGTGGTGTCTGTGCCCGGTGCTGTTCGGGCCCGCCCGGCGGCTGGGGGGCTGGTGTGCCGTCCGGCGTGGACTCGACGCGGACGGGTGGACTCGCTTCGGGCATCTCTGTGGGGCTGGTGGAGCCGGTTGTGGTGCGTGGCAGGTGGTCGGTGAGGTAGTCGGCCAGTGTGGTGAGGGTGGCCTGAGCCCGCAGGACCGTGCGGGGCAGGGGGACGCCCAGGGTCTGCTGGAGGCGGTTGCGGAGCCGGACGGTGATGAGAGAGTCGACGCCCAGTCCGGTCAGTGGGGTGTCGGCGTCGATGCGGCCGGGTGGGCAGTCCAGAAGCGCGGCGGTCTGCCGGATGAGGAGATCCTTTACCATCCGGCCTCGTTGACCGGGGGATGCCTGCCGCAGGGTTTCCGCCGGCATCCCCCGGTCGCTGTCGCCGACTGCGCGGGCAGGGGACGCGGCCGGCAGCAGGGGAGCGAGGAGGGGGGCGGTCGCGGCGGCCGGGTAGGGCTCCAGCCAGCGGTCGATGTCGAGGGCGACGAAGCCGGCGCTGGTGCGGGCGTGGGTGAGGAGCAGTTCGAGGCCGGCCAGGGCGTCGTCGACGGGAATGGTGGTGAAGCCTTGTTTGCCGAGGGTACGGGCGCCGATGCCGGCGCCGGCCCAGGCTCCCCAGTTGATCCCGGTGGCAGGCAGTCCGTCGGCCGCGCGGTAGGCGATGAGGGCGTCGAGCCAGGCGGAGGCGGAGGCATAGGCGGTCTGCCCCGGCGAGCCGAGGAGGGGGACGAAGGAGGAGAAGGCCACCCACCAGTCGAGGCGGTAGCCGGTACTGGCCTGGTGCAGCAGCCAGGCGCCGTGGGCTTTGGGCCGCCAGACCCGTTGCAGCAGGTCGGGGGTGATCCGGGCGACGGTGGCGTCCTCGACGACGGCTGCGGCGTGGATGATGCCGCGCAGAGCGTGGCCGTGGCGTTCGGCGGTGCGCAGCAGGTGCTCGGCCGTACCTGTTTCGGCGAGGTCGGCGGTCACGACCTCGATGTGCGTACCTTTCCGGCGCATCGTGTCGATGGCGTCCCTAGTCTGGCGGCTGGGCTGGGAGCGGCTGTTGAGGACGATGGTGCCCGCGCCTTTGCCGGCCAGCCACTGGCACAGGACCATGCCGAGTCCGCCGAGTCCGCCGCTGATCACATACGCGCTCCCGGTGCGCACGACGGGGACCTGCTCGGGCGGGAGACAGGCGGTGACGGTGCCGGTGGGCCATCGGTGGGCGCGTGGCCGGTCGGTGTCCTGACGGCGGCCGAGAGCGCTCAGCGGCAGCCGGGTGACGGGCAGCGGGGGCAGTGTGTTGTCGGCCAGGCCGTCCGCGATGCGCGACAGCAGGTCCGCGACCGTGTCGGGGGCGGCTGCCGCCAGGGCGCCGGTGTCCACGGTGTACGTTCCGGTGTTGCCGGTGGTGTCCTGTGCCAGGGTGAGGCGAGGCGTGGTGGTGAGAAGCCGTCCGGCTGGTGCGAGGAGACGGCCGAGGCGGGGATCGGGTTCCGCGGTGGTGTCGACGATGACGTCCCAGCAACCGCCGCGCCTGAGGGCGGATGTGGCCGAAGCAGCCGTGCGCGCGCGGGCCCGGGCGGCGGACGCCGTGTGCCGGAGCGCCTTGTTCAGTGGCCGCGTGCCGACGGTGAGGACCCGCTCGCCGGGGCGGATACGGGCGAGGTGGTGCAGGGCGTAGTGGGCGGTCAGGTAGGGCAGGAGCGAGCACGCCGCTGCGGCGGCGTCCAGGTGGCCGGGCACAGGCACGCACCAGTTCGCGTCGGTGCGGACGGGGTTGGCCGGGGCCTCTTCCCTCACCAGGGCGGCGACCTGCTGTCCGGCGGCCAGGGCGCGGGTGTGTGAGGTGCTCACGGTGCCGGCGCAGGCGTGGACCGGTGGTCCGGCGGTGCGCAGTGCGGGCCGGCAGGTGGTGCGCACGGTAAGGACAACCTGGCGCCGTTGAAGTCGGCCCGGGGACTCGGCGACGGTGTAGGCGAGGGTGGGGCCGCTGCCGTCGGCCCGCACGGGGTCCTTGCCGATGATGCGGCTGGTGGTGTGCCGCTCGGTGGGGGCCAGCGGGGCCGGGGCCAGGCGGGCGACGTACCGCTGTCCTTTGCGCCAGGCCACCTCATCCTCGGGGTCCTCGGCCAGCAACTGGGTGGCGATCTTCTCGGCCGGGGTGGAGGTGTCGGTGTCGTACAGACTGGGGCACAGCTCGGGATACTCGTAAGTCAGGGTGCGCAGGGCTCCGCGCAGTCCGGCATGCCCCAGGGCGATCAGGCGGCCGTCGCCGGGAACGGCCTGGCCGTGGTGGCTGAGCAGATGCAGGCGGGCCGTGGTGTCGCCGGCGCTCAGGGCCTGGACGGTGCTGATGAGCCGGGCGGTGCGTCGTTCGGCCCGCGCCACCGCGCCGGCCTCCGGCTGCCTGCCGGTGTCGGGTTCCAGGAGCAGCAGGACGTCGGTGACGGGGTCCGCACCGCCGCGAAGTGCCGCGGTCAGGCGTGGGCCGGCAGGCGTTCGGTCGTCCAGGGGCAGGGTGAACCGTTGGACGCAGACGTGGGGGCGGCGGAGAGCGGCCAGGAGGTTGCGGTGCCACGGGTGCGGGCTCGCCGTCTCCGTGAGGACCAGCCACGTGCTGGGGGACGGACGGGACGGGGCGGCCAGTGGCCGGGGTTCCCAGCGGTGCCGGATGAGGTGGCTTTGAAGACGGTCGGCACGCGAGGAGCGGGGGGTGTGGGCGAAGCGGACGTTCTCGGCGTAGGCGACCGGCATCCCGCCTGCATCCAGCAGTCGCACGTCGCCGGTGACCGTGTGCTCGTCGAGCCGGTGGGCGCGCGCGTGGCAGTAGATGCCGGTGGCGGTGTCGCCGCATACGCGCAGTTCGCCGATGCCCAGCGGGTGGGCGTTGCCTTCGGGCAGGTCCACGGCGGTCGTCCACACCGCGACGAGGGTTTGCAGGCATCCGTCCAGCAGTGCCGGGTGCCAGTGGAAGGCACCGGTGCCGGCGCGGGCCGGATCGGGGATGCTCACGCGGGCCAGCGCGGCGTGGCGGCCGTCTTCGTCGCACAGCCGCAGGGACCGGATGGTGTGGAAGGCCGGCCCGTACCTGACGTCGCAGCTGGTGGCCCACCGGTCGCGGAGGGCCCGGACGTCCGCCTCCCTCGGGCAGGAGCGCAGCAGCTCCTCCAAAGGGACAGGCCCGGGCGGGTTGCCGGCGCGGGCGAGCGTGGCGCCGGCGAGCTGCTCGAACCGCCCGTCGTCGGCCGCCTGTATCCGCCATGCGCAGCTCGCGCCGTCCTGGACCGTGGCGGAGGAGGTCAGCTGGAGACCGGCCCGGTCCAGGGCGAGGAAGGAGTCGAAGGACACGTCCAGCGCACGCACCTTGTCGATCGGCGCGTCGAGGACCTGCGCGGCGGCGGCCAGCGCCATCTCGCACCAGGCCGCGCCGGGCATCACCGCCATCCCGGTGGCGTGATGGTCCTTGAGCCAGTTGGTCAGCTCCGCGTCGAGGGCGGCGTGCCACAGGTGACGGCGCGGGTGAGCGGGATCGGTGAGGTGGGTGCCCAGCAGCGGATGCCCCGGGGCCCCACCGCCTGCGGCCCCGTGGCCGCGGGTCAGTTCCGATGGTGCGATCCAGTGGTGCCGCAGATCCCATGCGGTGCCCGGGACGTCCGCCAGCCGACCCTGGTCGTAGGTCCGCTCCCACGGTATGGGCAGGCCGGTGCAGTGCAGGGCAGCCAGGTGGAAGGCGACGTCCAGTACTTCGTCACGGTCGCGTCGCAGGGTGGGGATGACGGCCGCGTCGCCGGCGCCGCTCGCCTCCAGGGTCGCGGTCACGGCCGCGGCCAGCAGCGGATGGGCGTTTATCTCAAGGAAGGTGCGGTGACCGTCGGCGGCCGCGGCCTCGACTGCCGAGGCGAAGCGCACCACGTTGCGCTGGTTGTCCGCCCAGTAGCCGCCGTCCAGCATCCCGGGGGACCGCGGGTCCTGGGTGACGGTGCTGTAGAACGTGCAGGACGGCGCCTGCGGCCGGAGGCCGGCGAGCCGTTCGCGCAGCGTGCCGAGGATGGGGTCCATCTGGGCGGAGTGGGAGGCCACCTCCACCGCCACGCGGGCCGCCTCGACGTCACCGCGTTCTTCCCACTGGCGCAGCAGGGCATCGACCCGGGCCGCGCCGCCGGAGATCACGGTGGTGTCCGGGGAGGCGATGACCGCGACGCCCACCGTGTCGTCGCCCGTGGCCTGAAGGACCCGGGCGAGCTGGTCGGCCGGCAGTCGCACCACAGCCATCGCCCCGCCGCTGACACTGCTGAGCAGCTGTGAGCGACGGCAGATGACCTTCACCCCGTCCTCGACGCTCAACGCCCCGGCGGCGACGGCGGCGGCGACTTCGCCCATCGAGTGGCCGATGACCGCGGCCGGCTCCACCCCTCGCGCACGCCACATGGCCGTCAGCGCCACCTGGAGGGCGAAGAGTGTCGGCTGCACACGCTCCATGCCCGACACCACCGTCTTGGCCGCCAAAACCTCCCGCACACTGAAGCCGCTCTCCGCCCGCACCAGCGGCTCCACCTTGTCCAGGGCCGCGGTGAACGCCTCGTCCCGGCCGATCAGCCGCCGGCCCATCCGGGCCCACTGCGAGCCGTGGCCGGAATAGACGAACACCACTTCCTCCGCCCGCGGGCGGGCCCGGCTCTGCGCGACACCCTCGCTCTGCTCACCGCCCGCCAACCGCCGCAGCCGGGCGGCCAGCTCCTGCCTGCCGCAGGCCACCACACCGGCCCGGTATGCGCCGTGCGAGCGCCGCACCGCCAGTGTGTAGGCGACGTCCCGCAGCGGTACTGCGGCCCCATCGCCTTCGACCCATCCGGCCAGGCGCCCGGCGGCCTGCCGCAACGCGGCCGGCGAGCCGGCGCTCAGCAGGAAGATGTCCGCGGCGGCCCCGGCCGGACGGCGTTGGGAAGCGGGCTGGGGCAGGCGGCGTCCGGCAGGTGCCTCTTCGACGATCACATGGGCGTTCGTGCCACCCACACCGTAGGAGGAGACCCCGGCGAAGCGGGGACGGCCGGACACGGGCCAGTCCACCGTCTCGGTCGGCACGAACAGCCGGCAGCCGCCGGAGTCGATCCGCGAACTGAACCGGGTGAAGTGCAAGCTGGCCGGCACCCGGCCCTGCCGCAGGCTCACGATGGCCTTCAGCAGCCCGACCACTCCTGAGGCCGGCTCGGTGTGCCCGATGTTCGTCTTGACCGACCCGATCGCACACCGCTCCCGCCCCGCTCCGTAGACCTCCTTGAGAGAGGCGAACTCCAGCGGATCGCCGACCGGGGTGCCCGTGCCGTGCGCCTCCACCATCCCCACGCGCGACGCCTCCACCCCCGCACGCCGCAGTGCCATGGCGAACACCGCCGCCTGCGCCCGCGAGGACGGCACGGTCAACTGATCGGAGTGGCCGTCCTGGTTGACCGCGGAACCGCGCAGCACCGCCAGCACCCGGTCACCGTCGCGCTCGGCGTCAGCCAGGAGCTTGAGGACCACCACCCCGCACCCCTCGGCACGCAGGTATCCGTCGGCATCCTGGTCGAAGGCCCGGCAGCGCCCGGTGGGCGAGAACATCTCCCACCGGGCCGAGGAGGCACTGACCTCCGGCCCCAGCGCGGCCGAAACACCGGCCGCCACCACCAGCGGGCATTCGCCCGCCCGCAGGGCCTGGCAGGCCAGGTGCACGGCGACCAGCGACGACGAGCAACCGGTGTCCACGGCCAGGCTGGGGCCGTGCAGGTCCAGCAGGTACGACAGCCGCCCCACGCCCACCCCCGGCAGACCGCCGGAGAACCAGTACGGATCCGAGTCCTGGGGCCGGCGATGGCCCCTCAGCAGGTTGTCCACCGAGTACAGGCCCGCGAACACACCCGCGTGCGAGCCCCGCAGCTCCTGCATCGGAATCCCGGCGTTCTCCAGCGCTTCCCAGGCCACCATCAGCAGCAGGCGGTGCTGCGGGTCCAGCCAGGCCGCCTCCCGCCCCGACATCCCGAACGCCTGCGGGTCAAACGCGCCAATATCCCCGGCAAGCCAGCCACCGAACCGCATCGGAGCCGCCACCCGGTCCGGCAACGCCCGCCCCAGCACCCGCGCATCCCACCGATCAGCCGGCACCGGCCCAACGGTTTCCCGCTTTTCCTCCAGAAGCCGCCACAGCGCAGCGAGGGAATCCACACCCCCCGGCAACCGGCATCCCGCACCGATCACGGCAACCGGCTCCGCCACCCGATCCCCGGCAGAAGAAAAGACAGTCACAGTCCGAACCCCGCTCCAAACGAACGCTTGCAGCCCGGTGCGGCCGCTGGCACACGGCCGACGCCCGCCCCGGGACATACAGCAGCCGGCAAGACCCGTCAGAACCTTCGCCAGCTGTGCGTCACCATGCCGTCGGCGTCCATCGTCGCCTCGGCCAAGATGGCGACCCCGTTGAGCTCTGCGAACACCCCGCTCGTGGCCCGTCCCGTCAGCACACCCTCGAACGTCACGGCGCCGCCCGCCGCCACAACGCCCGCGGCGCTGCCGACGAGGGCCAGCTGGTCCTGCCCGGACTCGGATGTCACCACGAAACGAGCTGTGGCCGTCTCCGTTCCGTCGGCGTACCGCTTCGAGACATGCGTCGCCACATCAGTGACAGAATTTCCCAGAACCTGACCGCTGCCCGTTGCCGAATACTCGAGCAGAACGACATCGTTGTCCACGTCGACAACGCGCGTTGCATTGATTCTGTTTCGAATATGCGCGATCTGTTCGCCGGACACGACCCCTCCTCCGCTTGTGGTACCTGCGCTTCACATGTAAAGAGACGCCAACCGGGATGAGGAAGGGCATAAACAGCCACGTGACGAACGGTCTCAATACCTACGATCCTCCCCTTGCGGTTCACGGCATCGCATTCAGCCGTTACAGCGGAGCCTGACTTGCGGCCTTGCGCCCTGACGTACCACCGTTACCCAGGTTCCTGAGGGAGCGGTGGCGCGATAGGGGCGACCGCAAAACGCCAACGAATCCGGCGACTTCCTGGGCCTCTTTCCAGGGCCCGGCATGGGAGCGTCCTCCGGACGCCCTTCGCCACAGCGCTCCGGCCTCCTGCGCAGCATCACGCCCAGCAACCTCGCCTTCGCCCTCCACCCCCTATGCCCCCTGCTGCCCGACCTCACCGACGAGCAGCGGGCCCGGATCGACGCATCCGTAACCGCTCTGAACCTCCAGGTCCCAGAGGACCTCACCGGAGCCAACGGCACCGCCCCCGACAGACCACAACTGCCCGCGGCTCGCCATCACCAACAAAACCGTTCCCGGCCCTTGGGAGCCAAGGAGTTCGCTCTGCTGCCATGCGGCGGATGACGGAGCGGAGCAATTCATGGACGATGCGGGCCCGGCGCAACGCGCGGGATCGGGCGATGTTCTGGCCGACGAGAGGGCGCCAAAGCGTGCGGGGCTGCGCCGGTTCGCACGGTGGCTGTGTCACATCCACGCCGGGATAGCGCATGGTGACGGTCGCGACCGCGGGCGAGTGCCAGAAATGAGCAGTTCTGAGAGGTCGCGAGCCCAGCAGCGCGCGCTGTCCGCCGCCCGGTGCGGCCCGGCCTTGGAACTTTAGGCGGCCTGGCTGATGCAGAAGGGCTGGCCCGAGGGGTCCAGCAGCACTGTCCAGTGCTCCCCGCCCGGCTGGCGGGCGGGCTTGGTGGCCCCCAGTTCCAGGAGCCTGCGTTCCGCCGCGGTGACGTCCGCGAAGGCGAGGTCCAGGTGGAAGGGGAGTTCCTGGGCCGGCCACTCGGGAGCCGTGGATGACTTCGCGGTGTAGAAGACATGCATCATCCCGCCGATGAACACGGGAAACGCGGCCTCGTTGCCGTTTTCGTCCGGGTAGGCGTCCCCGACCCCGCGGTGCCCAGAGCGGCAGCGTAGAACTCCGCGAGCCGCCGGGCGTCCGGCGTCCAGACCGCATACGAGATGACCTTGCCCAACAGCTCGGCACCAGTGATGTCCGGCCGTACCGTTCGGCTGTTCGAGTCGAGTCGGGCGCGGGTGAGTGTCGGTGGTGCGGCACTCCGCCTGCAGTGCCGCGGCGGTCTCGCACGTCCCCCCGGCCCCGACACGGCCGGGCGGCAAGGGCGAACCAGCGCGGAAGAATGCCCAGCCGCCGCCCGGCCGGGACCGATTCTTCACCGGCACGGCCAGGCAGCCAACCGAGGGACGAAATGTCATACTGCGCAGGCGGGCCGACCGGACTCAACGAAGAGCGGATGCTGCGGCCCCGGCTGCCGTACTCATTCCATCACAGGGCACCGGGGCCTGACCCACACACTCCATACCGGTGCAGGCCACCACGGAGCCTAGTGCTGCCGCAGGAGGCGACGGCGCCAGGCGTCCCGCCGACACACCAGCCCGCATCACGGGCTGCAGCCAACTGCTGCCACCTGCTTAAAGACCTACGTCAGCGGAAGAGAAACAGGCTCTCACAGGCACGTGAGGAGGTCGTCGAGCGGGGCCGGTACCTGTCCGGGGTCGAGGGCTTCGGCCAGGAGGCGGCCGTAGCGGATCTTGCGGCCCTTCTTGGTGCCGAGGAAGCGTCGCAACTGCTGCTGCCGGGACCGGCCGAGCTGTGCGGGCTGGTGCACGAAGGTCTGCCAGGCACGCAGGTCGCCCTCGGTCCGTACGATCTCCTCGACCCGTGCCGTGCCCAGCGCGCGGATCAGCTCCTCCTCCAGGTCCCGCACACACACGGAGAAGCCCCGGCGTGGCGCTTGCGCGCGCTCCAGGGCGCGTTCGTAATAGCGCTGCTCGTTCTCGTCGCACAGTCCGGCCAGGCGCAGGCCGAGGCCGGGCGGCCCGAGGATTGTGGTGTAGCGGCCGACGCTCATCGCTCCGCCCATCGGCAGGACGCACACCCCCTCGGCGGTCAGGTCCCGGCCACGCCGTACGGCCAGTGCTTCCACGGCCGCGAGGTCGCTCGGCCCTTCGAGCAGCACCGCCGTCCGCACCCCCAGTCGTGCCGCCAGCTCGCCCGCCGGTCCGCCGGGGCCTCCGGCCGCCCAGTCGCCGACCGCTTCCCGGAATGCCCGCATGTCCGCCATGGAGCGAGTGTGCACCCTTGTCATACGGTCTGCGGCGCGGGTGTACGGGCGCGCAGGCTCGCCCCGTAGCGGCGCAGGAGCAGGACGGCCGTGGTGGCGAGGCCGGTGAGCAGGCCGAGCCAGATGCCGAGGGTGTGCAGCCCTGCGGCGTAGCCCAGGAGCCAGGCGGCGGGCAGGCCCACGGCCCAGTAGCCGACGAGGGTGACGCGGAAGCCGCCCGAGGTGTCGTCGAGGCCGCGCAGGAGGCCGACGCCGATGTTCTGGGCGCAGTCGAAGAACTGCAGGACCATGACGACCAGCAGCAGGCGGGTCGCGATGGAGACGGCTTCGGCGTCGCGGGGCGCGGCGGTGTCGAAGAACGGGCTGAGGACCAGGCCGGGCAGCGTGGCGTAGACGACGGCGACGACGGCCATGACGGCGCCCGCGCAGGCCAGGGCTGTGTTCCTGATGCGCAGGGCGGTGTCGGTGCGGCCGAGGGCGAGTTCGCGGCTGACGTTGATGGACGCGGCGTGCGAGAGGCCGACGGCGACCTGGAAGACGATGTAGACGAGCTGGTTGACGGCGGTGTGCGCGGCCAGCGCCGCGCTCCCGAACGAGCCCGCCATCAGGGCGGTGACGGAGAAGAAGCCCGCCTCGGAGCCGTATGTCGCGGCGATGGGCACGCCGAGCCGGACGAGGCGGCGCACCGTGGCGCGGTCGGTCCGGGCGATGTTCAGGCTGAGCAGCGGTGCCAGTACGGCGTCCCGCTTGGCGGAGGCGTACAGCGCCAGGAAGGAGAGGAGGTACACGAGCGTGGTGGCCACTCCCGCGCCGGGCAGGCCCAGTTCGGGCAGCCCCCATGTGCCGTGAATCAAGGCCCAGTTGAGCGCCGCGTTGACGGCGACGGAGGCGACGGTGATGCGCAGCAGCGCCTGCGGCCGCCGCATGCCCACGGTGAACTGGCGCACGGCCTGGAACCACAGGCACGGCAGCAGGCCCGGTGCGAGGGCGAGCAGCATCGGCTGCGCGCGGCCGGTGATCTCCGCGTCCTGGCCGAGCCAGGTCAGCGCGCGGCCGATCAGGAGCATCAGGACGGCGCCCGCCAGTCCGGCGAGGGTGGCGACGGCCAGTCCGGCGCGGACGGTCCTACGGACCTCCTCGGCGCCCTCGCGCACGTCGGCGCCCGTTCCCTCCGCCCGCGCCGCAGCGGCGGCCGTGCGGTTGCCGACGGAGGTGACGAGTCCGACGCCCATGGTGCGCAGCTGGTTGAAGAGGACGATGGCGAGCCCGCCCGCCGCCAGGTCGGCCGTGCCGAGCAGGCCCATCATGACGGTGTCGGTGGTGGTCAGGGCCACCTGCGCGAGCTGGGTGAGGACGAGGGGGACGGCGAGGGCGGCCAGCGCGCGGCTGTCGCGCAGGAGCGTGGCGGGCCGCATGGCGGGCCTCACCGCCTGCGCAGCTTGGTGAGCGTTTCGTCGGTCTCGCGTTCCAGCTCGCGGTCGACGAGGGCGCGGGCGTGCATCCAGTCGTCGTTGAAGACGGTGTCCAGGTATTTCTCGCCGCCGTCGTTGACCAGCGCGACCATGGTGGAACCCGGTGCCAGGGCGGGGAGGCGGGCCAGCGCCTCGTGGACGACGCCGCCGGCCGAGCCGCCGATGAGGAGGCCGGTGGCGCGGGCGACGGCGCGGGCGGTGGCGAAGGCTTCCACGTCGCCGACCTTCACGCCCGCGTCGATGAGGTCGAAGTCGACCAGCGCGCCGATCTCGGCGCCTTCGGGCGTGCCGGTGCCGGACTGGTAGTAGTCGTGGGCCGGGCCGCCGAAGGCGATGGAGCCCTTGGGCTCGACGCCGACCGTCGTACAGCCGGGTACGAGCGTGCGCAGTGCGCGGGCGGTGCCGCAGAGCCCGCCGCCGGTGCCCACCGCGCCGACCAGGACGTCGAGCTTCCCGTCCAGGGCCTGGTGGAGTTCGTGGGCGACGGGGAAGTAGCCGATGCCGTTGCTGGGGTTGTTGTGCTGTTCGGTGAAGAAGGTGTTGGCCCGGCCGTGGGCCAGTTCGGCGGCCAGTTCCTCGCGCGCGGCGGTGGCCAGGTCCCCGCTCCCGTCGTCGGCCACGTAGACGAGTTCGGTGCCCAGGGCTTGCATGGCACGCAGTTTGTCGGAAGCCGCGTGGTGATCCACCACCGCCGTGAACGCATACCCCCGTTCGGCCGCGATGACCGCCAGCCCCAGCCCGGTGTTGCCGGACGTGGACTCCACGATGCGCCCGCCGGGCCGCAGGTCGCCGCGTGCCTCGGCGTCCAGGATCATCTGCCGGGCCATCCGGATCTTGGCGCTGCCGGTGGGGTTGAACATCTCCAGCTTGAGCAGCAGCCGGCTGCCGGTATCGGTGCGGCCCAGCTCGAACAGCGGGGTGGCGCCGATGAGGTCGGACACGCGGGAGACCACGGCGGGACGCCCGAGGGCCTGGTTCATAGGGGGACTCCTGGGGCAGAGAAGGGCTGGTCACAAAGGTCAGCGGGCGGAGCTTCGGTCGAGGCGCCAGCGCGGCCGGACGGCGCCGACCCGGTCCACGACGACCTTGGGCGGCAGCGGGAGGCCGTGGAACGGGGACTCGTTCGAATCCATCTGGTATCCGGCCGTGTTGGGATAGACCAGCAGGTCACCGACGCGCGGCCGGGCGGGGAACGGGACCTTGCGCCAGGTGAGCAGGTCGGATTCCAGGCAGGTCGCGCCGCCGACGCACGCGGGGTGCACCGCGTCGCCGCGGGCCCGCCCGTCGGGGGTGACCAGGTACGGGTCGGGCAGGTACTCGCTGTTGAACCACTGCTCGGACAGGCTGAGGCTGGTGCCGTCGACGGTCAGGATGCGGTAGCCGTCGCGTTCCTTGACGCCCTGGACGCGGAAGACGGATGCGCCGGCGCCGTCCAGCAGGGCCCGCCCCGGCTCCGTCAGCAGGAGCGTTCCGGTCTCCTTGAGGCGTCCGGCCAGGCTCGTACGGCCGCCGTCGGGCACGGTGTCCAAGATGGCGCGCAGCGCGTCGGCTCCGGCG
The DNA here is from genome assembly GCF_001279365.1 of Streptomyces sp. NRRL F-5755. Classification (NCBI taxonomy): domain Bacteria; kingdom Bacillati; phylum Actinomycetota; class Actinomycetes; order Kitasatosporales; family Streptomycetaceae; genus Streptomyces; species Streptomyces sp. NRRL F-5755. Next base: position 28,612 of record NZ_LGCW01000261.1, read on the forward strand.
ACGGGCGAGTGGTACGGGTAGAAGCCGTCCACGTCGAACATCCTGTGCGCGTGGTAGTGCTCGGGGCCCTGCGCGGCGAGGAACGCGTGCCAGTGGCCGTCGCTGCTGTAGTCCACGGCGAAGCCGCCGCCGATGCTGATCCGGTCGGCCGGCAGGCCCAGCTCCCGCGCGCGCAGGCACGCGTCGACGAGCTGGGCGGCGAGGTCGGCGCGCGGCCGGATGGCGTATCCGGACAGGTGGAAGCTGAAGCCCTCCATCCGCAAGGCGTCCCCGGCCCGTACGCAGCGGTCCAGCGCGGTGTCCACTTCGGCGGCCGTCATCCCGAAGCGGCTGTGCGGCTGGGCGGGCGGCAGGCGGCGCAGCAGCAGGCGGGCGGGGCGTACGGTGCCGGTGAGGGCGAGCGTGCTGAGCAGGTCGAGTTCGTCCAGGGCGTCGACGGCGACGAGGCAGCCGTGCAGGACGGCCAGCCGCAGCAGGGCGTCGTTCTTGGCCGGGCCGGTGACGACGATGTGCTCGCCGCGTACGCCGTGGCCGAGGGCTTCGCGCAGTTCGGGGACGCTCGCCACGTCTACGCCCGCGCCGTGGGCGGCGCAGCGTTCGGCCCAGACGGCGGCCTTGTTGGCCTTCTTCGCGTAGTACACGCGCCCCGCCACCCCGGCGTCGCCGAGCGCGGCGCGGAAGGCCGCGAGGTTGGCGTCGAAGCGGTGCGGCAGCAGGAAGTGGAAGGGGCCGTCGAAGGCGTAGGACAGTTCGTGCAGCAGCCCGCTGTCCATGATCCGGTCGGTGCCGGTGTCGGTGTGGGCGGGCAGCGTCGGCAGGTCCGCGGGGCGCGGTCCGGTCAGGCCCACAGCGCCACCCGCGTTCCCAGCCCCTGGTCGAGGGCGAGCCGGGCGAAGCGGTGGCCGAGCGCGATGTCGGTGACGACCAGGCCGCTGTTGTACGCGAAGACCCGCTCTCCGGCGGCGCCGCGCCCGGTGGCCGTACCGGCGAGGACGGCCGGGAACTCGGCGTCCACGGCGGGCAGCCGCCCGCCCTGGTCGGCCATGTCGGTGCCGGTGATCCGCATCTGCGCCTCGCTGGTGGCCACGACGCGGTCGGCGCGGTGCAGGGTGGAGGGCGCCAGGCCGTGGCCCACGAGGACGGACAGCGCGCCGGTCTTGAGCCAGTCGGCCTCGACGGCCGCCGGGGTGTGGCCGCCGGCCGTTGCCACGAGGACATCGGCGTCGCCCGCCGCGGCCCGCAGGTCGGTGACGATCTCCACGTCCCGGCCGGGGGCGTGGGCGCGCAGCTCCTTCCGTACCGCCGCGATGCCCTCGGGGTGGGTTCCCGACAGCATCAGCCGTTCCAGGTCCGGCAGGGTCGTGAGCAGGAACGGGAAGGCCAGGCGGCCCTGGGTGCCGGTGCCGATGACCAGGGCGCTGCGGGCCCCGGGCGGCGCGCATTCACGGGCCAGCAGGGCGGAGACGGCCGGGGTGCGCAGCGCGCCGACGCGGCCGCAGTCCATCATCGCGACCGGCAGGCCGGTGGTGTCGTCGTAGAGCGTCAGCGTCGTGTAGTAGTGCTGCTCGTCGCGGCCCCGGTCCAGGCCGTGTTTGTACGAGGTCTTCACGGCGACCACGTCACGGGAGCCGTCCCGGCCGAGCATCGCGTACGCGACGGAGTGCCCGTCGGCGGGTGTGACGGTGAGTTTGCGCGGGTTGTCCGAGCGGCCCGACGCCAGGGTGCGGTAGGCGTCTTCGACGGTGTCCACGACATCGGCGAAGTCGATGCGCAGGCCGGCCAGGTCGCCTGCGGACAGGAGGGTCAGGGTCCGGTCGTCGGCGGGTATGGAGCGGGTGCCGTCGGCCTCGGTGCGGTCGGTCATGTCCGTCCTCGGGGAGATGCGAGCGGTCATCCGGCGTACGCCTCGATGGCGGCCTGACCGTAACCGTGCTCGGATGCCTCGGCCAGGGGGCGTGTACGGCGCGCGGGGACACGGACGGAGGCACGCTTGAGCCAGCGGTCGGTGCCGTCGTAGCGCGCTTGGAAGGGCACCCGGCCGTGCACGACCAGGTCGTTGTCGATGACGAGCACGTCGCCGGGTACGAGGCGCACCGCCACGGAGACGCGGGCCAGTTCGGCTTCCAGGCGCCGGTAGGCGGCGCGGTGGGCGGGTGTGGCGTCGGCCAGCGGCGTGTACGCGGGGTCGAAGCGCAGCGTCAGGCCGTCCTCGGCGCGGAAGAGGGTGGGAACCGCGGGCGGCGGGCCGCCGACGAAGTGCTGGGCCTCGGCGTACGCGTCGTCGGGCAGGATCGGCAGCAGCGGCCGGTCCAGCAGTGCGATGTCGGCCGCGTCGAGCCGTACGCGTCGCACACCGGCCGCGGTGGTGGCGACGCGGTCGGGGTTGCGCATGCAGCTGAGCAGGAGCAGGTGGGCGCGGCCGGGGTGGAAGGCGTCCTCGGTGTGCGGGCTGAGGAGCACCGCGCTGCTGGCGCCGGTCTGTTCGCCCTCGTGGCCGGCGGCCGGGAGGATGTTGTGTACGAAGCGGCCGTCCTGCTGCCCTTCCCAGGCGATGGGGTTGCCCATGGCGGTGGCGAGCAGCAGCAGGATCACGTCGTGTACGGCGCCGCTGTCGACGGCGGCGGCCCAGCCCGTGGGCGTGGGGCCCAGCTCGGCGTCGTCCACGTCCAGGCCGCGCAGGACGAAGAGCCCGTCGTCGGTGTCGGCCGGGCGCAGCTTCCGCCGGACCGGAGCGGGCAGTGCGGCGGCGGATTCCGCTACGCGGGCGAGGAGTCGGGGAGCTGCGGAGGTGTCGCGACCGGTTCCGGCGAGGATCTTCTCGGCGGTGCGGCGCAGGTGTGCGGCGTCGGCGGGGGTGAGCTGGCGGACGGGTGCGGCTCCCGTGGTCATGTCGAGGCAGTCCGTTTCCGTTGAAGTCGGGGAATCGGGTCCCGTACGACGCCGCGCGGGCAGCGCGCGGCGCGCTCGACGGTCCGGGTGCGGCGCGTCATCGCTGCCGCTCCGTACCCGGAGTCCAGCGGACAGTAATGACGCTACTCACCACAGTTAGGTTAGGCAAACCTCACTTTACTTTGCCCGCGCCTGCCCGGCTTCGGTCAACTCCCTCCCGTTAAAGCCCAGTTGACACCGGCGCACGGATGCACTCAGCGGGGAGCACTCTTGCGGCGACCGCCTTCGTGAGGGTAGGCAAACCTAAGTGCACCATCGACCGGAGCGAGGCAGCGTGGACTTCACCAGGCGGCAACTTCTGTACGCAGGCGGCGGCTTGGGCACGGCGGCGTTGCTCGCGGCGTGTGGCGCCGGCGACGGCACGGCTCCCGCCGGCGGCTCACCACGACAGGGCGGCACCCTGCGCATCGGCGCGCTCGGCCGTACGTCGGCGATCACCCGCGACCCGCACGGCACCCAGGGCAACGAGAGCGACTACCTCGTCATCGCCCTCGTGTACGACACACTGACCGCGCCCGGCGGCAAGGACAACAACACCGTCGCCCGCCTCGCCTCCGCCTTCACGCCCTCGAAGGACCTCAAGACCTGGCGCTTCACCCTCGCCGAGGGCGCCGCCTTCCACGACGGGACGCCGGTCACCGCGGACGACGTGGTCTGGTCGCTGCGCCGCCTGCGCGCCACCCCCTCCGGAGCCGCCCGGCTGCCCGGTATCACGGCCGGTCACATCACCGCCGACGGCAAGCGCACCGTCGTCCTCGTCTCCGACTATGCCAACGCCGAACTTCCCCTGCTCACGCGGCTGACCACGTTCGTGCTCAAGAAGGACACCCCGGACAAGGAGATACCCGGGGCCCCCGGGACCGGGCCCTTCACGCTGGACTGGTACCGCGGCGGCAACGCCCGGCTGCTGCGCAACGCGCGCTGGCACGGCGGCGCGGTCCACCTCGACGCCATCGAGGTCACCATGTTCCAGAGCCCGCAGGCGATGACGAACGCGATGCTGTCCGGCCAGATCGACGTGGCGTCCAACGCGGGCGCGGTCGCCGCCCGTACCGCCAGGGCCCGCCGGGACATCCAGATCGTCCGCCGCCCCGACGACATGGCCCTGCCCGTCGTGATGCGCACCGCCGACGGCCCGTTCGCCGACGCCAGGGTGCGGGAGGCGATGAAGCTGCTGGTGGACCGTGAGGCGATGGTCCGGCAGGTGCTGTCCGGGTACGGGTCCGTCGCCAACGACATCCTCGGTACGGGCGATCCCGCCTACGCCAGGGACCTCCCCCGACGGGGACGCGACCTGGCCAAGGCCAAACGGCTGCTGACCGACGCCGGATTCGACTTCTCCCGTACGTACCAGCTGGTCACCACGGAGGACGTCGCCGGGCTCGCCGAGTCCGCCACCCTCTTCGCCTCCCAGGCCCGGGAGGCCGGCGTCAAGATCGAGGTCGTCAAGCAGGAGTCCGGCGCCTTCTACCAGAAGACCTGGCTCAAGGGCGACTTCTACACCAACTACTGGGGCACCAACGACTCCGTCGTCTTCTTCGCCTCGAAGACCCTGACCACCGGGGCCGGGCAGAACGAGGCCGACTGGTCGGACCGGGAATTCGACGCCGCGTACCGCAAGGTGCTGGCCACCGCCGACCGCACGGCCCGCACCGCGGCCCTGCGCGACCTCCAGCGCATCGAGCACGACCGGTCCGGCTACCTGCTGTGGGGCATGGCCGACGGCATCGACCTGGCCGCGCCGAAGGTCCGCGGTCTGCCGAAGCTGCCCGGTTACGGACGCGTACAGCTCGAAAACGTCTGGCTCGCCCCGTGACGGACGCCTTTGAGGAGACCACCCGGTCCGTACCGGAACCGGCCGTGCGGCGCGCCGGAACCCTGGCCGCACGGCTCGCGGCCGTGCTCGCCAAGCGCGTCGTGATGCTGGTGGTACTGCTCGCCGTCGTGTTCACCGCGATCGAGCTGCTGCCGGGCGACGCGGCCACCGCCACGTCGGAGCGCGGGGAGGGCGCCGCAGGAGTCGCCGCGCGCCGCCACCTGCTCGGCCTGGACCGGCCGGTATGGGAACGCTTCCGGGACTGGATCACCGCACTGCCCACCGGCGACCTCAGCACCTCGGCGCGCGGCGAACGCGTCGCCGACCTGCTCGCCGCGCCGCTGCCCAACACCGTACTGCTGGGCTCCACCGCGTTCGTCCTGACCGTCCTCGCCGCGCTCGCCCTGGGCACCTGGGCCGCCGCCCGGCCGAAAGGCGTCGTGGACCGGATCGTGGACCTGACCTCGACCGCCGCCTTCGCGCTGCCCGAATTCGTGGTCGCCGTCGGCCTGTTGCTGGTGCTGTCACTGTGGACGGGCTGGCTGCCCGCCGCCACCGTCACCGGCCCCGACGGCACGCCCGCCGGCTGGCGCATGCTGGTGATGCCGGTCCTGGCCCTGACCGTTCCGCAGACCGGATGGAACACCCGCATCGTCCGCGGCGCCCTGGCCGACCAGGCCACGGCCCCACATGTGGAGGCAGCCCGCCTGGACGGACTGCCCACCCGACAGGTGCTGCTCCGGCACGCGCTACCGGGCGCCTGGCCTGCCATCGCCACCGGCGTGGCCACCTCAACCGGCATGCTGCTCGGCGGCACCGTCGTCGTCGAAACCCTCTTCAACTACCCGGGAATCGGCACGGTACTGGCCGGCGCCGTCGCCGACCGCGACACCCCCGTCATCGCAGCCGTCGTCGCCTGCTCGGCCGCCCTGATCACCGGCGTCCTACTGCTGGCCGACCTGATACGCGCCCGCACTTTGGGAGCACGCACATGAGCACCACCGCAACGGCCATCAGACCGCGCACCCGCAGCCCGCATGCCCCCGCGCCCGCCCTCGTCCTGGTCGTGGGGGGCGCTGACCGGTTCGATTCAACTACCCGGGGATCGGCACGGTGCTGGCCGGCGCCGTCGCCGACCGCGACACCTCCGTCGTCACCTGCTCGACCACCCTGGTCACCGCGCCCGCGCTCTGGAACTACGCACATGACCCCGGGGGCCCGCGCATGAGCACCACCGCAACGACCCCCCGACCGCACACCCGCCGCCCGCGCCCGCGCACCTTCGCGCCCGCCGTGCCCGCCCTCCTCCTGGTCCTCGTGGCGCTCACCGGTCCGCTGCTCGCCGCGCATCCGGTGGACCGGCCGGTCACCGCCCCGTACGGGGAAGCGGGGACGGGTGGTGCGCCGCTGGGCGGGGATCAGCTCGGTCGGGACGTACTCAGTCGGCTGCTGTGCGGCGGGAGTGCGCTGATCGGGAGTGCGCTCGTGGTGGCCGCCGTGGTGACCTTCCTGGCGACCCTGCTCGGCTGCTTCGCCGCGCTCAGCCCGCGACTGGGGCGGCTGGTCGAGCGCGTGGCGGACACCGCGATCCTGTTGCCGTCGGTGCTGGGCATCATGCTTCTCGCGCTGGCCTGGCCCGGCGGTGGGCGGCTCGCGGTCAGTGTGGCCGCCGTCGTGCTGGGGACCCCGTACGCCGTACGGATCGTCGCCGGTGCGGCGGCCCCGCTCGCCGCCACCGGATTCGTCGAGGCGGCCACCGCGAGCGGTGAACGCCTGGTGCACCTGGCGCTGCGCGAGATCCTGCCCAACCTGCGCGCCACCGTGCTCGCGCTGTTCGGCCTGCGCTTCGTGGACGCGGTGTACGTCATCGCCATGGCCGGGTTCCTCCAGCTCGGCCCCCGGCCCCCGGAGGCCGACTGGGCGCTGATGATCCGGGAGAACGGCCCCGGCATCCTCCTCAACCCCTGGGCGGTCCTCGCGCCCGGCCTGGCCATCGGCCTGCTCGCGGTCGGCGTCAACCTCGCCGCCAACGCCCTGGCACCCGCCACCGCCCGCCGGGCCGCCCTGCGATGACCCGCCGTCCCGCACCGCCTCTGGAGGACAGCGATTTGGCCCCGACCGACGCCCCGCCGCCCGTGACGGTCACCGACCTCGAAATCGGCCTCGGCACCGGGCCCATACTGCTGCGCCGCACCGGCCTGAGCCTGCGGCGCGGCCGGATCACCGCCCTCACCGGGCCGTCCGGCTCCGGCAAGACGACGCTTCTGCACGCCGTCATCGGCGACCTCCCGTACGGCGCGCGCGTCACCTCCGGCAGCGTCGAGGTGCTGGGCCAGGACGTGTTCGCGCTCGCACCCGCCGTGCTGCGCACCCTGCGCCGCCGCCACGTCGCCTACGTCGGCCAGGACCCGGGCTCCGCCCTCGACCCCCGGATGACGGCCCGGCGCCTGATCGCCGAACTGGCCGCCGACCGTTCGCCGGAGGCGGTCGAACGGCTCATGGCCGACTGCCACTTGCCCGCTTCCCTCGCCCACCACCGGCCCGGCGCCCTGTCCGGCGGTCAGCAGCGCCGCCTCGCGCTGGCCCGCGCGCTGGCCCGGCGTCCGGAGGTACTGCTGCTGGACGAGCCCACCGCGGGCCTGGACGCCGCCCTGCGCGACGAGATCACCGCCCTCCTGCGGCGGCTCGCCACCGAGCACGGCCTCGCCGTGGTGATGGCGAGCCATGATCCGTACGTGGTGGAGAGGTGCGCCGATGCGGTGGTCACCCTCACCACCGGGGGCACGCCTCACGCACCGTACGTACCTGGCGCTCCGCACTCACTTGGCGCCCCGCACGTACCTGATGCGCTGCACTCACCTGGCGCTCCGCACGTACTTGGCACACCGTCCGACACGGCGTCCGCTCCCCGGAGCCGTCCTCCCGAGGAACCCGTCACGCTCCCCGGAGGTCTGCGCGCCGAGAACCTGCACGTCGCCTTCACCCACCGTGGCCACACCCACCATGCCCTGGCGGGCGCCGACTTCCACGCCCCCATCGGCTCCGCCACCGGCATCACCGGCCCCTCCGGCTGCGGCAAGACCACCTTTCTACGGACCCTCGCCGGCCTCCAGGTCCCGCAGTCCGGCGCCCTCACCTGGGACGGCCGGCCCCTGCCCGCGCCCGTACGCAAACGCAGCCGCGACATGCAGCGGCGCATCCAGTTCGTCCCGCAGAACCCGCTCGGCGCCCTCAATCCGGCCCGCACGATCGGCGCCACCCTCGCCCGCCCGCTCCGGCTCCACCGCATCGTCGGCGCACGGGAGATGCCCGCCCGGGTCGGCGCCCTCCTCGAAGCCGTCGGCCTGCCCGGCGACTTCGTCCGCCGCTATCCCCACGAACTCTCCGGCGGACAGCGCCAGCGCGCCTCCATCGCCCGCGCCCTGGCCACCGAACCGGACCTCCTCCTGTGCGACGAGGTCACCTCCGCACTCGACCCGGCCACCGCCGCCGCGGTCCTGGACCTCCTCGCCCACCTGCGCGCGACGCGGCGGCTGACCCTCGTCCTCGTCAGCCACGAAGTCGACCTGATCGCCGCGTACACGGACACCGTGCATCTGCTGCGGGACGGGCGCGTCGTCCGGCCCGCGGCGCCGCGTGAAGGCGCCGCGTCGGCCTAGGGCGTGTCTTTTGGATCAGCCTGGAGCAGCCCGCGGCGTCTGGTGCGGTGCATCGCAAGGCGGAGCATTGCCCTCGGACTGGGTGTCCGTGGGTGCCCAGGATGATCCGAAAGACACGCCCTAGCGCCGTCGCGGAATCCACGCCCGTGTCCGGATCTGCTGGTGCCCGAGGGCTGTTCGGCCGGGCCGCAGGGCTGATCGGCCCCTGCCCGGACACCCGTACGCGGCGGACGCTGATGGCATGGGAACCGCCGGTGCCCGACGGCCCGCCCCCGAGGGCCGCGGGCGCCGGCGCCGCGGAGGAAGCGGAGGTGGAGCGGTGAGGACGATGACCGGGCGGCTCGGTGCGCTGCCGGCGGAACACCGCGAGCGGCTGATGGCACGGGCGCGGGAGGTCTCCTTCCCGGCCGGCGTGCGCATCTTCGAGGAGAACCGTAGGGCCGACCGCTTCTGGATCGTCCGGACCGGAGCGGTCCAGCTCGACATCCGGGTGCCGGGCCGCCGCGCCGCGGTGGTCGAGACGCTGCACCCGGGCGACCCGCTGGGCTGGTCCTGGCTCTTCCCGCCGTACAGCTGGCAGCTGGGCGCGGAGACGCTGAGCCCGGTACGGGCCTGGGAGTTCGATGCGCAGGAGGTCCGGGCGCTGTGCCAGGAGGACCCGGTGCTCGGCCACGCGCTCGTGCTCATGTACGCCGAGGTGATCGGCGACCGGCTGCGGTGCGCGCGTACCCGGCTGCTGGACCTGTACGGACCGTACGGCAGCGGAGTGCGCTGACGACCACCTGTGTCCGGGCCCCGGCCGGGCGCCCGGGGCCCGGGCACGGGTTCCGACCGCCGGACCCCGGCCGGGACGGTGTGTGGTGCACGGGCCCGCGAGGCACAACCCTGGGGAAGAGCCCGCGCTGAAGGAGTCCGTGATGCAGGAACCCGGGACGCAAGGGAACAGCCCCCGCACCGTCGGCGACGTGATGACCCGCACCGTGATCAGCATCGGCCGCGCCGCCCCGTTCAAGGAAATCGTCCGCACGATGGAGCAGTGGAAGGTCAGCGCCCTGCCCGTCGTCGAGGGCGAGGGGCGGGTGGTCGGCGTGGTGTCCGAGGCGGACCTGCTGCCCAAGGAGGAGTTCCGCGACCACACGCCCTCCCGCATCGAGCAGATGCGGGTCCTGGACGCCCTGATCAAGTCCGGTGGGGTGACCGCCGACGAGCTGATGACCGCGCCCGCCGTGACGGTGCACGCGGACGCCACCCTGGCCCAGGCGGCGCGCACCATGGCCTGGTACCGCATCAAGCGGATGCCGGTGGTGGACGCCGTGGGGCGGCTCGAAGGCGTCGTCAGCCGCAGTGACCTGCTCAAGGTCTTCCTCCGCGAGGACGAGGACATCGCCGAGGAGGTCCGCCGCACGGTCGTCGGCCAGCTCTTCGCCCACCGCGTGCACGAGCTGACCGTCGAGGTGTCCGAGGGCATCGTCACGCTCTCCGGCACCCTGGCCGACACCACGCTCATACCGGTGGCCGCGCGGCTGGCCCGCGCGGTCGAAGGGGTGGTCGAGGTCGACATACGGCTGAGGGGCGGCCCGGAACGGCCGTAAGGGGCGGGGCCGCCCCGCCCCACGCTCCGGGCGGCCCGGCGGCGCGTCCGACAGGTCCGTACAGCACGGGCAAGCACGACGCGCCAGCCACTTTTCAGACATCACGCGCTGTTCATCGGCACGACACCTTCATACGGCAACCGGTTGTTAGCTTACCGAGAAGTAGTAATCGCCTACATCCGTAGGGAGAAATACTTCATGACCACCGAGGCCGACATCGCCGCCGTTGAGGTGAATTCCCCCACGACCGCATTCCGTACCTATGCCGAATCGATTCTCGACGTGCTGTCCGCCGCACCGGACCGCCCCGTCGTCACCACGGCGGACGGCCGGCAGGTCACCGCCGGGGAATTCCACGACGACGTCTACCGCATCGCGCGCGAATTGCGCGGCTGGGGCATCGGGCGCGGCAGCACCGTGTCCCTGCTCTCCGGCAACCGGCCCGAAGCCCTCACCGCCCGGTACGCGGCCAATCTGCTCGGCGCCCGCGCCGTCTTCCTGTACCAGGGCATGGCCCCCGAGACGCTGGCACACATCGCCCGGAGCGTGGACACCGCACTGCTGCTCGTCGACCCGGAACTGCCGGAGGCCGCCGAAAGCCTGCTGGCCCACGCGCGGCCCCCGTACGTCCTCTCCTTCGGCCCCGGTGCGCACGGCCAGGACCTGCTGGCGCGCGCCGCGCGGCACGAGCCCCGCCCCGTACGGAGCGCGGCACGCCCCGAGGACGACTGGTGCATCCGCCACACCGGCGGCACCACCGGCGTCCCCAAGGGCGTCCGGATGCCGCACGGCCCCTACGAGGCCATGCTCGCCTTCGGCTCCCTCGGCGCCGGCGAACCGCCCCGCTTCCTGGCCTGCACCACCCTCGCCCACGTGGCCGGCAACATCGCCGACGCCACCCTCCTGGCCGGCGGCTCCGTGGTCCTCCAGGACTCCTTCGACCCCGGCCGGGTGCTCGCCGCGGTCGAACGCGAGCGGATCAGCCACCTGTGGCTGCTGCCCCCGCTGATCTACCGCCTGCTCGACCACCCCGCCCTGGCCGGCACCGACCTGTCCAGCATCCGGCGGATCTCCTACGGCGGCTGCGCCGCGTCACCGACCCGGCTGCGGCAGGCCCACGAGACCTTCGGCGCCGTCCTGTTCGGCGGTTACGGCCAGTCCGAGGCGGGCCATGTCACCGTCATCGGCCCCGACGAGCACGCGAAGATGCCCGAGAACGGGCAGGCCACGGTCGGCCGCGTGATCCCCGGCGTCGAGGTCGCGATCCACGACGAGCACGGCGCCCCCGTACCCGTCGGCGCGGTGGGCGAGATCCGGGTCCGCTCCGGCCAGGCCATGACCGGCTACTGGAAGCAGCCCGAACTGACCGCACAGGTGCTGCGCGACGGGTGGGTGCACACCGGTGACCTCGGCCACCTCGACCACGAGGGCTACCTCTACATCGTCGACCGGCTCAAGGACATGATCATCGTGGTGGGCGGCCACGTCTACACCGGCGAGCTGGAGGACCTGCTGCTCACCCACCCGGACATCGCCCACTGCGCGGCGTTCGGCGTGCGCGGCCCGGACGCCGGCGAGGAGGTGCACATCGCGGTCGTCCCCGTACCCGAACGCCCGCTCGACCTGGACCAGGTGCGGGAGTACGTCACCCGGCACAAGGGCGCGATGTACGCGCCCTCCGGAATGCACCTGGTCACGGAGATCCCGCTGACCCCGGTGGGCAAGCCCGACAAGAAGCGGATTCGGGCGATGCTGGGCGGGTGAAGGAGGGCCGGGGCCAGGAGCGGCGAAAGACGCGCGCATTCATGGCCCCCCGGCCCCCGCCTCCCACGCGCCCCCGCTCAGGCTTTCCGCCGCCCCGCGAAGAATTCCACGATGGCGGAATTCACCAGCTCCGGCTTTTCCAGATACCCGTAATGACCGCACCCGGCCAGCTCGGTATACGCGGCGCCGGGAATGCACTCGGCGACCTCGCGCACCAGTTGCGGGCGGACGATCCGGTCGTCCCCGAATCCGATGACCAGGCACGGGCAGCGAATGGCCCGGTACGCGGGCCGCCGGTCCCGGATCACCTGAAGGCCCAACTGGCCGCGGACACCGGTGAAATCGGTCGCCGCCGTCATCTCGAAGATGTCCAGCCAGCCCCGCAGCCGTTCCTCGTCGGCGAGCGTCTCTCCCGACAGATACTGCAGGGCCTGGACGTAGGCGGCGTACCGGGGCGGGAGCACGGCCCCGCTGTCGCACAGGGCGATCTCGGCCGACGCCATCACACCGACCAGCGTGTCCGCCCGGCCGATGGTCGCCATCAGCACGGCCTGACCGACGAGTCCGGGCCGGGCGACGAGCAGTTCCTGTACGACGATCGACCCCAGCGAGAAACCCACGACGCGGCACGGCCCCGGGCTCACATGGGCGATGAGACCGGCGAGGTCGGCCGCCATGTCGTCGAGCGTGAACGGGCGCTCGGGGTGGCCGTTCGGCGTGACGCCCCGGTGGTCGAAGGTGATCACCCGGTATCCGGCCGCGGTCAGGGCCGGCACCTGGTGCGCGCGCCACACCCGTCCGGGCGCGCCGGTCCCGGTGACCATCACGACCGGCTCCCCGGACCCGTACTCCTCGTACGCGAGACGCATTCCGTTCGTCCTCAGCACCGGCATCGGCCCGTCCCCTCCCCCGCCCACGGAACAACCCGGGCATCCACACCATCACAGCAGATCCGATCGGCCGCGCACCGATGTCCAACCGACCGATCTCCCGCGGCACCCCCGCTCTCATCACGCCACTCGGTGGCCGCCCGACCCCTTGTGCCGTGCCGCGCGAACGTTTCCTATGGCAGCAGGCCCGAAAACCCGTCCTGCTGACCGTCGCCGGTCGAGAGAGGCAGTCGTATGCGGAGCGTGGGTGTGGAAGAAGAACTGCTCCTGGTGGATCCGCACTCGGGGGAGCCGCGAGCTGTCGCCGGGACCGTGCTGGCCTCGACTCCGCACGATTCCACGCTGGACAAGGAACTGCACCGCGAGCAGCTGGAGATCGCCACCCGCCCCAGGACGCTGATCGAGGACCTGGCCGAGGAGGTCGGCCGCTGGCGCGGCGAGGCGGCACACCGGGCGCGCCGGGCCGGTACGGAACTGGCGGCCCTGGCCACCTCTCCCCTGCCCGTCACGCCGTCCCTCAGCGTGGACGAGCGCTACCAGCGGCTGGAGGAGGAGTTCGGCCGTACCGCGCAGGAGCAGCTGGCCTGCGGCTGCCACATCCACGTGGCCGTGGAGTCCGACGACGAGGGCGTGGCCGTACTGGACCGCATCCGCCCCTGGCTGCCGACACTCCTGGCCCTGAGCGCCAACTCGCCCTTCTGGCAGGGCAAGGACACCCGGTACAGCAGCTACCGGAGCCGGGTATGGGGCCGTTGGCCGTCCTCCGGGCCGATGGAGCCGTTCGGGAGCGCGGAGAACTATCACCGGCGGGTACAGGAGATGCTGGCGACCGGCACCCTGCTCGACGAGGGCATGATCTACTTCGACGCCCGGCTGTCGCGCCACTACCCCACCGTCGAGATCAGAGTCGCCGACGTGTGCTTGCAGTCCGACGACACGGTGCTGCTCGCCGCGCTGACCCGCGGACTGGTCGAGACGGCCGCCCGCGCGTGGCGCGCGGGCGAGCCGCCGGACTCCGCCGGGATCGGCCTGCTGCGGCTCGCCACCTGGCGGGCCGGCCGGTCGGGCCTGTCCGGCCGGCTCGTCCACCCGCTCACCTGGACCCCGGCCCCCGCCGAAGCCGTGGTCCGCGCCCTCCTCGACCACGTCAGCGAGGCCCTGGAGGACATCGGCGACCTGACCCTCGCCAAGGAGGGCCTCGACACCCTGATGGGCCGCGGCAACGGGGCCCAGGTTCAGCGGGAACTGCTGGGGCGTACGGGGGACCTGCGGTCGGTCGTCGGGGAATGCGTACGGCGTACCGCGGCCTGAGGGGGCAGGGTGCGGGTGGCGGGTTACGGGGGCAGGTCGCGGGCAACGGTGAGCCCCCGGGGAAAATGCCGCATATGGACGACGCCTTCACGCTCCTCCGGCACGCGACCGGACTGCTTCCCGCAGGGGCCCGCACCACAAGCGGCGCCGCCATCGAGGACGTGCACGACAGCCGGCGGCAGCAGGACTGGGAGTTCGTGCTCGACCTCCTCCTGGAGTTCGGCGACGAGCACCCCATCCCCGCGGCCTTCTGGCCGCTCCTCACGGACGCCGCGCGCCAACTCCGGCTGCCGGACATCGCCGAGTGGTGCGGCTGGCGGGCCGGGGAAGCGCGGTTCGGCACGGTACGGGCCTGGCTGAGCCTGCGGAGGACGGCGGAGGGCGGGCGCCGGTCCCCGTTCCCGGGCCGGGGACAGCTCGACCCGCTCTGGGACATCGGCAACCGTGCCCCCGGCGGAGACCGCGCCTTCAACTTCGCCCGCCTATGGGTCGAAGGGACACCCGAACTATCCCCGGGCGAGAGCGCAATGATCCGCCTGGCCCCCCTGAGCCCCGACCAGTGGCGCCACCTCGCCCCCGGCGACGCGATCACCCTGCACGAGGGGCAGCCGGTACTCGGCACGGCCACGATCACCGAGGTCGCACCACCCCTGATCTGACGCCCACCGCCTTGCCGGGGCGGGCCGCGGCCGCTTCGCCTGCGCCCTGTAATGTTCGCGGAGGCGATCATCGGGAGGGGTGGGCGAATGACGGATGGGCTCCGGTTCAGCTGGGAATTGAGCGGCAGCGGATGGGCTACATGCCGTATCGCGAACGGCTCCTCAGAACTCAAGCGCTTCGTCAGCTACTGCACGGACGCCCTTGCCGACCTGCTCAACGGCGTCGCCGGGCTCTACGGCCCGGACCCGGTCCAGCGATTCTCCTTCGACCTCGAACCGGTCGAGGTCCGATGGGTCCTCCGGAGCAAAGGCCCGGACGTCGACATCGCGATTCATCAGTTCCCCGACATCTACAAGAGCTTCGGCGTCCCGGACCGGGAAGGCACCCTTGCCTGGGCCTCCACGCATTCCCGCAGCCGCCTGAGCCATGTCGTCCTCCATGCAGCGCAGTCGGTGCTGCAACTCCATGGCGAGGGCGGGTACCTGGCGCAGTGGAAGCTCCACCCCTTTCCCCTGGCCTCGTTGCAGAACCTCCGTGATGTGCACCTTCAGCACGACGGATGCGCACTCCGCCACGACGACGCGTCTTTGCGTACCGCGGACTCCGAGGCGGCAGAATCCGGAACGGCGGCCCGCTGACCACCACTCAATCGACCCATTCCACCATCGCCATTCCCTGCCGCGCGGCGCCGCGGTAGAAGTCCGTCAGCGCGGCCACGTGGTCTTCGAGGTATTTCCTCAAGTCACCGTGGAATATTCCGAAACCGCAGACGGCAGCCGCCGAATCGGCGTCGGCGGGAAGCTCCCGCAAGAGGCTGCCCACATCGATGGCGTCCAAGCGCCGCGCCACCTCGGCCACCACCGACGGTGCCAGCAGCGCGGGCGGCGCTCCGAATCCGTCGTACACCTCGGGGTGGTCGAGAAAGCGCACACTGTCCGCGTTCTCACCTTTGACGCTGCGCCGCAAGACTCCGGTCCACTCACACGCGACATCGGCCTCCTGGCAGTAGCGAAGCAGGCCCCACACGGCCCAGTCGAGGTCCAGTACATCCTCGTCGGGCGGGTTCCATTCCGGATCGCCATCGGCTGAGGCAGCGGCGTTGCGCCGGCACTGCGCCACATACGCTTCGGAAACGCGCGCGAGGTGTTGCGTGAGAGCCATAGCGACAGTATCCGGTTGGGGTATGCGCAGGTGGAAGGGATTATTCGGGATTCGGTGTGCCACCGGCGCGCGACTCCGAAGTCGCACCCCGATCATCCGCCGCGCACTCGCTCAGCGCCCCCAGTTTCCCGGCCGTCCCGTCGTCCGACGGCATGCAGGAGACCAGCGTGACCCCTGGCGTGTCGACCGGTGTGAGTTTGACGTAGTCGAAAGTCAGGCGGCCCAGCTGCGGGTGGTCGAAGACGCGGCGGGTGGGTCGGAATTCGGCGATGTCGTGGGTGTCCCACCAGGCGCGGAATTCCTCGCTGCGTTCGCGGAGTTCGGTGGTCAGGCGGGTGAACGCCGGGTCACCGGTGTGCCGGTCGGCGCTGGCCCGGTACTGCTCCAGCAGCGTACGGGCCTGGTCGGGCCAGTCGGCCAGGAGCGTACGGATGCGGGGGTCGGTGAACACCAGGCGGAGCAAATTGCGTTCGGGATCGTCCCAGCGGGCCGGGTCCCCGATGAGGCCCGCTTCGGCGCGGTTCCAGGCCAGCAGGTCCCAGTTGGCGGCGACCACGTACGCCGGGTGCGGGTCGAGCGCGTCCACGAGCCGTTGCAACGGCCGGCCTCCGGCCCGTACCGCGTCGGGTGCCGGCAACGGCTGTCCGGCCAGGGCGAACAGGTGGCGGGTCTCGGCCGGGGACAGGCACAGGACCCGGGCCAGGCTGTGCAGCACCTGGCGGCTCACGGTGATGTCCCTGGCCTGTTCGAGCCACGTGTACCACGTGACGCTGACACCCGACAGGGTCGCGACCTCCTCGCGGCGCAGTCCGGGGGTACGGCGGCGCGGGCCCGCCGGGAGGCCCGCGTCACCGGGGGCGATGCGTTCCCGGCGGGAGCGGAGGAAGGCGGCCAGCACCCGGCGCCGTTCCGGGCCGGGTTCCGTTCCCGCCCCGCTCGCCACGGTCTCGCGCCGCCCGTCCGTCCCGGCTTCGCGCCCGCTCATCGCGCTTCTTCCCCCGCCCGTTCACCCGTTCAGTACGCGTGTACCCCGTCGTCGCTCCCAGCGCTTCCGGCCTCAGGGGGGTACCGCCGCCACCAGCATAAATGGCCTCTGTACCCGCGCCCGGGCCCGGATGAGGGTCGGGATCATGACGTACACCAGGCCACCGGCCGACTCCGGACCCGACGTCCGTGATGCGGACGCGGATCACGCCCATGCCCTCGCCGCGCCATCCCCCTGGCGCGCCCTGTCCGTCGTCCTCATCGGCATCTTCGTGGCCGTGCTGGACACCTTCATCGTCCTCGTGGCCACTCCGGCCATCCAGCAGGACCTGCACGCCTCGGACGCGGATGTGCAGCTCGTCCTCGCCGGCTACCAGCTCGCCTACGCCGTCGCCCTGATCACCGGCGCCCGTCTCGGCGACCTGATCGGCCGCAAACGGTGCTTCCTGATCGGTATGGCTCTCTTCACGCTCGCTTCGGCGGCCTGTGCTGCCGCGCCCGGCGCCGGGGCGCTGATCGGCGCGCGGCTCGTCCAGGGGCTCGGCGCCGCCGTGATGTCCCCGCAGGTCTTCTCGACGATCCAGGTGCTGCTGCCGCCGGAGCGGCGCGCGCGGGCGTTCGGGGTGCTCGGGGCGGTCATCGGTACGGCCGGGGTCGCCGGGCAGCTCCTCGGCGGCGTGCTGGTCTCCGCCGACCTCTTCGGCACGTCCTGGCGCCCGATCTTCTGGGTGAACGTGCCCGTCGGCCTGCTCACGCTGGCGCTGGCGGCCGCCCTCGTCCCCGAGTCGCGGGCCCCGGAGGCGCGCCGCCTCGACCTGGCGGGCGCGGCCGTCCTGACGCCCGCGCTCTTTCTCCTCGTCGTACCGCTGGTCGAGGGCCGGGAGGCCGGCTGGCCGCTGTGGACGTGGCTCAGCCTGGCCCTGGGGGCACTGGCCCTCGTCGCGTTCGCGCGCGTGGAACGCCGGGTGGAGGCGCGCGGCGGTTCCCCTCTCGTACGGCTGCGTCTGCTGCGGTCGCGCGCCTTCGCGGTCGGGATGGTGCTGGTCCTGCTCGCCTACTTCGGGATCAACTCCTTCTTCCTGGTCCTGTCCGTCACCCTTCAGGACGGCCTCGGCCTGGGCACTCTCGCCGCCGGTGCCTGCTACCTGCCTTTCGCGGCGGCCTTCTTCGCCGGCAGCCTCGCCGCCGGGCGCCTGGCCCGTTACGGGCGGCGCCCGTTGCAGGCCGGGGCGCTCGTCCTCGGCCTCGGTCACGCGGCCGCCATCGCCGTCGTCCTCCAGGCCGGGCCCGCGCTCACCGCCCGGTCCCTCGCCGTACCGCTGCTGGTGATCGGCGCGGGCACGGGCGTACTGGTCACACCGCTGCTCAATGCCGTACTCGCCCGCGTACGTCCCGCGGAGATCGGCATGGCCTCCGGCATCCTCTCCACCGGCCAGCAGGTGGGCGGCTCGGTCGGCGTCGCCGCCATCGGCGTGATCTTCTACGGCACGCTGGGCGGCTCCGCACACCACGACCCGGGCGCGTACGGGTCCGCCCTGGCCGCCGCGCTGGCCTTCTGTCTGGCACTGGCCGCGGCGGTGTCCGTCCTGCTGCGTGCACTGCCACAGCCGCCCGGTGCGCAGCGGTAGGTGTCCGGGCCACCGAGCGGAATCCCCGTGGAAAGATCACCCCACTACCCACGCACGGTTTCGGTGACGGAGGACGACGATGTTCGCGATATCCCTGGGCGACGACGGTGCGGTGCTGTGCCCCCTCGAACCCTGGCAGGCCGGGGAGTTGCTGGCCCACATCGACCGGGGGCGGGAATTCATCGGGCAGTACAACGGCCTGCCGGAGGTGCTGGAGGACTTGGACGCGTGCCGCGCGTTCCTCCGTACGTACGCGGAGAAGGTCGCCTCCGACACCGGGCACCTGTACGGAATCCGGACCGACGGCACGCTGGTCGGCGCGGTCTTCTTCCGGACGATGGACGTCGCGCAGGGCACCGCCGAGGTGGGCTGCTGGCTGGAGCCGGCGGCGGCGGGCAAGGGGCTGGTGACCCGGGCCGTACGGGTGCTCATCGACTGGGCCGTGGAGGAGCGGGGCATCCACCGCGTGGAGTGGTGGGCCGCGGCGGAGAACGTGCCCAGCATCGCGGTGGCCCGGCGGCTGGGGATGACGCGGGACGGGGTCGCGCGCCAGAGCTATCTGTACCGGGGCAAGCGGCACGACATGGAGATCTGGTCGGTGCTGGCGCCGGAGTGGCGGGCGCAGCGGTCGGCGGATCGCTGACCCCCGGCAGGCGATCGGCATGGCAATCGGCGGGCCCCGGTTGGCCCCCAGCTGACCACGGCCGGCGCTGAAGGCCGTCACCGGCCCCTTGCGCGCCGGGTACCGCGGAAGTTGTACAACCTCTGCCGCTACCGCCGTTGGCGGAGCCCGGACATCAACTCCTGGTTGACCCCGATTTCCCTTCGTGGGTTGACGAAGGGCACCACGCCGCACGGATAGCTTCTCCCCCGTGCCGCGCTGAGGCGAACGGGGAGCGTCACCGCCGGAGTCGCCGCGGCGCCGTACGGCCATCAGTGGGCGTACCGGTACGGCCGATCACATGCGCGTCGGCCGGGCCGGTGGTGCCCCATGACCCGAAGGGGGAACGCAATGCGACCGAATACCGTGACGAGGGTCCTCGTCAGTGTCACCGCAGCCGTCGGAATCGCCGCCGGGGGCCTGGCGGGGGCGGGCGCCGGCTACGCGGCGTCCGCGCCGGCGGCCCAGCCGGCGGTGAGCGCCGAGGCCGTCACCGTGCTCGCGGTGAACAACCTCGGTCTGTCCGTCGCGGAGGCCAAGAAGGTCCAGCGGTGGCTCAAGACGTACTGGCGGTACACCGGAGCGATCGACGGGCAGCTGGGCACGGACAGCTGGAAGGCGTTCCAGCGCTGCCTGAAGGCGAACTGGGGCTACACCGGGGCGATCGACGGGAAGGTCGGGTCCGGCACCATCAAGGCGCTGCAGCGTCTGCTGAAGCACAGCTGGGGCTACACCGGCCGGATCGACGGTGAGGCCGGCACGAAGACCAAGGCCGCGTTCAAGCGGTTCGCCAACGGCATCTAGTGTCTCGCCGACATCAGGTGCCCTTCGGTGCCTGATGTCCCGTCGGCCTTCCGTGTCCTCGCACGGTGGCTGAACGGCGGCGGACCGGCGGACCGCGTCGGGCGGCGCGCCGGCATCGGCGTGCCGCCCGATCGCCGGTGCACGGGCCGGTGGTTACGGTGGTTACGAAGCCTCCGTCACCGGGCAGCCCGGTGCTGACCGGTCCGGTGGCCACCGCCCAGATGCCGCCCGGGTTCCGGCCAGGCCAGGGTCATCCCAGCCGACGTATCGGCGCCCCCTGAAGGAACGCCTCGATGTTCTCGACGGCCTGGCCGTAATACGTACGGTAGTTGTCCCGGGACACATAACCGAGATGCGGCGTGGCCAGCAGCCGCGGTGCCGTGCGCATCGGGTGATCGGCGGGCAGCGGCTCGGTGTCGAAGACGTCGACGCCCGCGCCGGCGATCCGGCCCTCGTGCAGCACGGCGAGCAGGGCGTCCTGGTCGACGATGGCCGCGCGTGAGGTGTTCACCAGGTACGCGGTCGGCTTGAGCAGGGCCAGTTCGGGGGCGCCGAGCAGGCCGCGGGTGCGGTCGCCCAGGGCCAGGTGGACCGAGACGAAGTCGCTGGTGCGGAGCAGTTCCTCCAGGTCCGCCGCGAGGCCGGTGCCGACCTCGTCGGTCCGCGCCTTGGTGAGGTTCCGGCTCCAGGCCACCACATCCATGCCGAACGCCGCGCCGACCTGGGCGACCCGGCTGCCGATCTTGCCGAGTCCGAGCAGGCCGAGCCGCTTGCCGTGCAGGTCGGCGCCGACCGTGGACTGCCAGGGGCCGCCCGCGCGGAGCGCGTTGTGCTCGGTGACCACGCCACGGGCGAGGCCGAGGAGCAGGGCCCAGGTCAGTTCGACGGGCGGGGCGGACGAACTGGCCGTACCGCACACGGTCACGCCGTGCTCCGCCGCCGCCGCGAAGTCGATCACGGAGTTGCGCATGCCCGAGGCGACGAGGAGCTTGAGCCGGGGCAGCCGGGCGAACAGCCCCGCCGGGAACGGCACCCGCTCGCGCAGCGTGACGACGATGTCGAAGCCGGCCAGCGCCGCGGCCAGTTCGTCCTCGGTGGCGAAGTGCCGGGTGAATCCGGTGACCTCCACCCGGTCCTGGACGGGGCTCCAGTCGGCGGCGGTCGTGGCGATGTCCTGGTAGTCGTCGAGCACGGCACAGCGCAGGTGCATGGCGGGTGTCTCCGTGGGTGCGGTGGGTGGTCGGGTGCCCGGCCCGCCGGGGCCACGCGGCACGGTGATCACATTAGGGGCGCGGGGCGATGGCCGTACCGCGGCTCGGCATCAAAAAATGTAAAGGCCATCAAGAAACCCTGACGGTGATTCGCCCGAGCCGGTAGAAGAGTGTTTCATGAACGACTTCTCCGGCTTCCGAAGCATCCCGACCACCACCCTCGCCGATCTCCTGGGCCGCGCGCAGGTCATGGACATCGGCATCCGCCCCCTGTGGTCCCCCGTCCCGCGCGTGGCCGGTCCCGCGTTCACCGTGCGGTGCCCGCCGGGTGACAACCTGATGCTGCACGCGGCCGTGCACCGGGCAGAGCCGGGTGCGGTCATCGTCGTCGAGTCGGGGGACATGGACTACGCACTGGCGGGAGGAAACGTTTGTGCCGTCGCCCGGCGGCGCGGGGTCGCGGCGATCGTGGCGGACGGGCTGATCCGTGACCTCGGCGAGGTACGCGAGGCCGGTTTCCCCGTGTTCGCACGCGGGGTCATCCCCGTTCCCGGGTCGAAGGCAGCCGTCGCGCCGCTCGGCGAACCGGTGCGCTGCGGCGGTGTGACCGTACGCGCCGGTGACATCGTGGTGGCCGACGAAGAGGGCGTCGTGGTCACCCCCGGGCCCGGGGACCGCCAGGGACAGGTGCTCGCCGACGCCCGGGAGAAGCTGGCCAAGGAGGCGGACGAGACCCTCGACGCCTGGGAGGCGGCCCATCGGGCCCGTATCGACACGATCCTGCGCGATCAGGGGTTCATGGAGTGAGCGTCCCGCCATCGGGCCCGGGAACGGCCGCTCCGGGGAGCGTCCAGTGGACCGGCACCGCCACCGGCAGCGTGACCGCGTAGTAGCGGTGCCATTCGATCGCGTCGGCGGGCACCGCCAGGCGCAGATCGGCGGTCCGCCCCAGCAGTACGCGCAGCGTCTCCGCGGCCTGCATGCGGGCGACCGGGCCGCCCGGGCAGCGGTGCCGCCCGTCGCTGAACCGCAGGTGCGGGCCGGGCTCCCGGTCGATGTCGAGGCGGTGCGGGTCGGGGAAGACCCGCGGGTCGCGGTTGGCCGCGTCGGTGGACACCAAGACGAGGTCGCCCTCCCGTACGAGAACGCCGCCCAGCAGCACGTCCTCGCGCGCGTTGCGGGGCAGCGCGTCGCCCAGGAAGACCGTCCAGCGCAGCAGTTCGTCGACGGCCCGCGGCAGCAGCCCGGGGTCCTTCCGCAGCCGGGCCGTCACCTCCGGGTGCTGCATCAGCCCCACGGTCGCCGCGCCGAGGAAGGTGGCGGGGTTGCCGAACTGGGAGATGAGGAGGAAGACGAAGAGGTCGGCGACCTCCTCCTCGCTCAGTACGCCGGACGCGTCGCTGAGGGTGATGAGGCGGCCCAGCAGTCCGGCGCCGGACGCGCGCAGCCCGGGAAGCCGTCCCAGCATCCAGGTAAGGGCCAGGTTCCAGCTCTCCGGCACGCCCTGCATGCTCTCCGGGCCGGTACGGAAGATGTTGAAGAGCTCGGCGTTGTCCGGGCAGCCTTCCGGGTCCAGGCCCAGCAGTTCCATGGTGAGCGCGCGGGAGAGCGGCATGATGAACCCGTCCATCAGATCGCCCGGTTGCTCTCCGGCCAGAAAGGTGTCCAGCAGCCCGCCGGCGATCTCCCGCACGCGGCCCGGTGTCAGGTACCGCTGGTGCGGTCCCACGCCTTGGAAGAGGTCCTGAAGGAGGCCCGCGTTCTCGCACTGGGTGCGGATGTCGGTGACCGAGAGCGGTGGGATGAGGGGGTCCTGCCGGGGCATCCAGGGGTCGGAGGTGAGGGTGAGGCTGAAGCGGCGGTCCCGGAGTACCGAGCGCACCAGTTCGTGGCCGGTCACCAGCCAGGCGTCGGTACCGGTGTTGGTCCGTACGCGCTGGATCGGGCGGTGGACCACCGATTCGGCCAGCTCGGGCGCGAGGTGGTCACCCCGGAAGGCGAAGGGGTATCGAGGGAGACGTCCGGCGTCCGGCATGGGCTGGTGCTCCTTGTCTCGGCCTGGAGGGAGGGGCGGAGGGCAGGGTGTTTCAAGGGGCAGCGGTGTCCCGGGGCGGGACAAGGGTGTCCCCGGGCGCGTAGCCGCTCTTTCCGCGCGTCAGGTCTGCGACGGGCCGATCGCCGGTGCCTCCGTGGGCGGGGCGGGCGGCCGGGCGGCCAGGCGCAGGGCGTCGTCCACGGACTTGGCGTGCTGGACGAGCTGCCGGTCGGCGTCGGACAGGAACCCTTCGTCGCGGGCGTGGTCGAGCATCCGGCTGAGGGGGGTGAAGAATCCGCCGTCGTCCAGGAGCACGATGCGCTTGCGGTGCAGGCCCAGTTGCGCCCAGGCGGTGATCTCGAAGAGTTCCTCCAGCGTGCCGTAACCGCCCGGGAGGGCGAGAAAGGCGTCGCTCCGGGAGTGCATCAGGGCCTTGCGCTCGTGCATCGACCCGACGATGCGCAGCTCGGTCAGGTCGCGCCGCCCGTACTCCCGGTCCATCAGCGCCTGCGGGATCACCCCGGTGATGCTGCCGCCCTCGGCGAGCACCGCGTCGGACAGGGCGCCCATCACGCCGACGCCGCCCGCACCGTAGACGACGTGGATGCCGCGCCGGGCGCATGTCTGCCCCAGCCGTGCGGCGAGTTGGACGTGTGTGGTCCGCACGCCCGCACTGGCGCCGCAGAACACACACAGCCTCTTGAGCGTGCCGTCGGCCGGGCGTGCCGTGGCCGCGTCCCCGGTGGAGCCGGTGTGCGGGTTCGGGTGCGGGTTCATGGCGTCGTCCTCTTCTTTCGTCCGTTGCGGACCGCCCGCAGCAGTCCCGCCGCCGCGGGCGCGGGGAGCAGGCCGGCCAGGCGTGCGGCGGGGTCGACGAGCAGGTCCCGGTCCGCCGGGCCCGTACCGGCCGCGGCCACTTCGACGCCCAGGAAGTCGGCGATGTAGCGCAGGAAGTCGCGCGCCTCGGGCGGGAGCTGGTCGAAGCGGGTCAGGCCGCGGGTGCGGGGGCGCCAGCCGGGCAGCCAGCAGTACAGCGGGCGGCAGCGTTCCAGATACGCGTGGTCCGGTACGAATTCGCCGTACTCGCCGTTCGGCATCTGGTACCCGACGCACACACCGATACGGTCGAAGCCGTCCAGGATGTCGAGCTTGGTCACCACCACGCTCGTGTAGCGGTTGAAGCCGGCGGCCCACCGCGCGTGCGCGAGGTCCAGCCAGCCGCAGCGCCGGGAGCGGCCCGTGGTGGTGCCGAACTCCTCCCCGGTCCGGCGCAGGCGGTCGCCGAGTTCACCGGCGTCCTCGGTGACGAAGGGGCCGTTGCCGACCATGGTCTGGTACGCCTTCAGCACGCCGATCCGGTGGCCGACCAGCGAGCCGTCCAGGCCGGTGCCGCTGGTGACGGAGTAGAAGGCGGTGGGCGAGGTCGTCACGTACGGGTACGTGCCGTGCTCCACGTCGAGCACCGGGCCCTGGGCGCCCTCCAGCAGGACCGAATACCCCGCTTCGACCGCGGCGTCGAGCAGCGCGACCGTGTCCGTGGCCAGGGACAGCAGCAGGTTGCGGTAGGTCTCCAGCCACTCAAGGTCGCTGTCGGCGTGGCCGGACGGCAGGCCGAAGAAGCGGATGTTCTGCTCGATCCGGCGCCGCAGCAGGCCGGGGTCCCGCAGGTCGCGCACCCGGATGCCGATGCGGTTGGCCTTGCTGACGTTGGCCGGGCCGATGCCGCGGCGGGTGGTGCCGATCACGTCCGAGCAGCGTCCGCCGCCGCTCTCCTGGCGGCCGTCGACGAGCCGGTGCAACGGCAGTACGAGATGGGCCCGGTCGCTGATCACCAGCCGTCGGCGCAGCGCCGGTACGTGCGGGGCGAACGACGCGACCTCCTCGGCGAGGGTCTGCGGGTTGACCAGCACGCCGTTGGCGATGACACCGAGCACGCCGGGGTGGCGCAGCCCGGACGGCAGCAGATGATTCTTGAGGGTGTGTTCGCCGCCCTCTGCGCCCCGGAAGACCGTGGTGTGCCCGGCGTTGTCCCCGCCCTGTACCCGGGCGGCGATCTGGTGCGCGGGCGCCAGCCGGTCGGTCATGGCGCCCTTGCCGCCGTCGCCCTGCTGGAGGTCTCCCACCCAGGTGAGGTGCTGCCGCTCCGGCGGCGGGCCCGCCGTCCGCGTCAGCGGGGCCAGCAGCGCGCTGCGCCGTGCCTGACGCGACGCGCCGAGTGCGGGCCACAGGGCACGCGGGTCGCAGGGCGGCACGCGGTCGCGCGGCTCGTCGGGCGGCCGGGCCTGGGGGACGGCCGGTGACGGGGCGGGGGCTGTCGTCTCCTGGGCGAGGGCAGAGTCGGGGGCAGGGCCTGGGTCGGGCATGCGGGCCTCCACGGGGAGTGCGGGGAAAGGGGTCGCCGGGCCCCGGCGGAGCCGGTTCCGGGAACGCGGTCAGGGAGCCGTGGCCCGGGGAGCCGGGGACCACGGCCAGGGTCCGGGGCTGGTGGGGACCGGAGCCGGGGGTCCGAGGGCGGGGACCAGGGGCCGGAGGTCCGTGACCGGAGGCCGAGAGCCGGGGCCCGGAGCCAGGGCCGGGCACGGGTGTGGGCAGCGCGGCGGCTCCGGTTCCGTACGCGGGGGCCGATTCCGTACGCAGGGCCGGTGCTGTCGCGGGTGCCGCGCCGGCGCCGGGCCGGCTACGGACGTGAAGAACCTGAGGTGATCGGCCGACGGCGGGTGCGGCCCGGCGGCCGGGCAGCCACGGAGCGCCGCCGGGCAACTCCGGGAGCCCCGGTGCCGCTTCGCCTCCGCAGTGTGGACACGTTCGCCACGATTTCTGCGCAACCGCACCCCTCCGCAAACCCCTTGCCGGGCAGCGTCACCCGCACCACGGGGCGCACGGCGGCGTGGACGGTGGTACACCGCTCCCGGCAGGCTCGTATTTGCTCACCGGAACGTTCCGCGTCATCCGCATGAGTGAACACCGACAGCGCATAGCTGGGTAACTGCCTAGTGCACCCGTTTTTCCGGGTGATGTGGAGGTCAGGGCGACACGCCCGGCCGGCCCCGCCGCGCCGGACGCGGTACGCGGCACCCGGCCGACCGCCCCCGGCGGCGTCCCGCCGAACGCGCCGGCCGGCTCTTCCCGCCCGGCCCTCCCCGCGTTCCCCTTCTCCGTCCCCCCGCACACGAAGAGGTGTGTCTGACATGTCCCTTGCGATGACTACGGCCGACCGGGAGGCGTTCCTCGCCGGTGCCCACGTGGCCGTGCTGGGCGTCGGCGCCCCGGACGGGCCACCGCTGCTCGTACCCGTCTGGTACGCCTACCGGCCGGGCGGCGAGATCGTCGTCCTGACCGGCCGGAAGTCCGTCAAGGCCCGGCGTATCCGCGCGGCGGGCCGGCTCGGCCTCTGCGTGCAGCGGGAGACGGCTCCGTACAAGTACGTCAGCGTCGAGGGCCCGGTGACCGCCTTCGAGGACCGGGTGGACGCGGCCGAGCGGGCGGCGCTGGCCCACCGCTATCTGCCGCCGGAGACCGCCCGCGCCTACCTGGCCGCGACGGCGGACCAGCTCACCACCGACGTGACCGTACGGATGCGCCCCGAGCGGTGGCGCACCGCCGACTTCGCCTCCTTCGCCGCCGCGTTCAGCTGACCCGGACCGCCAGAACCCGCCGATTCCCCCTCCGCCGGCCTCCCTTTCTCCCCTCCCGTCCCGGCCGTTCCGGCCCGTCGACCGTTCCGAGGTACTGATCATGCCGCGACCCAACCAGACGTCCGGCCGGCCGGACCGGCCCGCGCCGTGGAACGACACGGTGACGCCGTATCCCCGCGACCACTGCCTGCACGAGCTGTTCGAGAAACGGGCGCAGGTTGCACCCGGCGCACCCGCCGTCCGGCACGGCGACCGCACCGTGACGTACGGCGAACTGAGCCGGTACTCCGACGCCCTCGCCGGGCGGCTGCTGACCGCGGGTGTCCGTCCCGGCAGCGCCGTGGGGGTGATGGGCGGCCGGTGCCCCGAGGCGCTGGTGGCCTTCCTGGCCGCCCTGAAGTGCGGCGCGTCGTATGTGCCGTTGGACGACGCGTACCCGCCCGCCCGGTTGCGTGCGATGGCCGAGGAGGCCGACGTGCGCGTCGCCGTGGCGCTGCCGGGCAGCGCCTGCCGGGTGCGCAGACTGCGGGCGTGCATCGAGGGCGATCTCACCGCGCCGCCG
Source organism: Streptomyces sp. NRRL F-5755 (assembly GCF_001279365.1). Classification (NCBI taxonomy): domain Bacteria; kingdom Bacillati; phylum Actinomycetota; class Actinomycetes; order Kitasatosporales; family Streptomycetaceae; genus Streptomyces; species Streptomyces sp. NRRL F-5755. The sequence continues at coordinate 55,934 of NZ_LGCW01000261.1, forward strand.
CCGGGGACGGGCGACCCGGCCGGGCCCCCTGCGCCGCGGGCCGTCGCCGTCGCCCCGGAGGACTGCGCGTACGTCATGTTCACCTCCGGCTCGACCGGCCGTCCGAAGCCCGTCGCGATCCCGCACCGCGGCGTGGTGCGCCTGGCCTCCTCCGGCCCCTGGCTCTCGCCGCCCGCCCCCGGGGAGCGGGTGCTGCACGCGTACAGCTGCTCCTCCGACGCCTCGACGATCGAGATCTGGACGGCGCTGCTGTCCGGGGCCTGCCTCGTCGTCGCGGAGCGGGAGCAGTTGCTGTCGGTGGACGCGCTGGAGCGGCTGCTGCGCGCGGAGGACGTGGCGGTCGCCTTCCTGACCGCGGGGGTGCTGCACCACGTGGCCCGCAGCCGGCCCGAGGCGCTGCGCAGCCTGCGGTTCGTCTCGGCGGGCGGCGAGGCGCTCGACGCCCGGCTGTGCCGCCGCGTGCTGGCCGCCTGCCCGGGGATCACCCTGGTCAACTTCTACGGGCCCACCGAGAACAGCGTCGTCTCCAGCGCCTACGTCGTCCGCGACCTGCCCGCCGACGCGGCCACCGTGCCCATCGGGCGCCCCTTCCCCAACTCCGCCTGTTACGTGCTGCGTGACGACGGCACGCCCGCCGGGCCCGGCGAGGAGGGCGATCTGTACGTCGGGGGCGACGGCATCGCCATCGGCTACCTCAACGACCCGGCCCTGACCGCCGAGCGCTTCCGCGACGATCCGTTCGGCCCCCGCCCCGGCGGGCGCCTGTACCGCACGGGCGACCGGGCACGGTGGCGGCCGGACGGCGCCCTGGAGTACCGGGGGCGCCGCGACCGGCAGGTCAAACTGCGCGGCTTCCGGGTGGAGCTGGACGAGATCGAGACGCGGCTGCGCTCGCACGAGGCCGTCGGGGAGGCGGTCGTGGAGATCGACGGGGAGGGCGCCGCCGCCCGGCCGGTGGCCTTCGTGACGCCGGCGCGCCCCGGCGGGGCGGTCCAGGTCGACCAGGTGCGCGCGTACGTGGCGTCCTGGCTGCCCGCGCCCGCCGTACCGGCGCGCATCCACGTCCTGGACCGGTTCCCCGTCACCGGCGCCGGCAAGGTCGACCGGCGCGCCCTGATTGCGCGGACGACGATGCCGGCGGCCCGCGACGGGGCCCGCCCGGACGCCGCCGTACGCACCGGTTCCGGGCTGACCGGCACCGGGCCGTACGCGCGCGTGCCGGCCGGGCAAACGGATGCAACCGGGAACGGCGACACGAACGCAAACGGGCAACGCCGGGCGCGCGTGGCGCATTCGGGGGCCGGAGGCGGTGCGACGGAGGACGGTTCCGGTCTGCTGGGGGTGCTCGCCGACGTCTGGGAGCACATCCTGCGCGTCCGCCCGGCGCCCGCCGACAGCTTCTTCGACCTCGGCGGCGACTCGCTGCTCATCGCCGAGGTGACCACCAGGACGATGACCGCGCTGGGCATGGACGCGGCGCACGGCACCTTCCTCGTCCGCAGTCTGCTGCGGGAGCCGACGCTCGGCGCGTACACGGCGGCGGTGGTCCGGGCGCTGCGGGCCGACCGCGCCGGGCGCCGGACCGGTTCCGCGCCCGCCTCGGAGGCGGACTTCCTGCGCGAGGCGCGCCTGGGGCTGCGGCTGCCGCCCGTCGGCGGCCCCGTCCCCCGCTGGCGGAACCCGGCGCGCGTCCTGGTCACCGGGGCCACCGGCTTCGTGGGCGCCTTCCTCATCGACCGGCTCGCCCACACCACCGGCGCCGAGCTGCTGTGCCCCGTACGGGCGCGGGACGCGGCGCACGCGCGGCGCCGGGTGTGCTCCAACGCGGCCCGCTACGGCCTCGACACCGCCCCGTACGAACAGCGCCTGACCTGCTTCCCCGCCGACCTGGCCGCCCCGCGTCTGGGCCTGTCCGAGGAGCGGTTCACGCGGCTGGGCGAGACGGCCGATCTGATCCTGCACGCCGGGGCGCGCGTCAACTTCCTCTATCCGTACGCCGCGCTGCGCCCGGCCAACGTCGACGGCACACGGGAACTGGTCCGGCTCGCCGGCGGGCGGCGCATACCCCTGCACTTCCTGTCCACCATCGCCGTCCTGGCCGGCTTCGGCACCGCGGGGGTTCGGCAGGTGGCCGAGGACGCGCCGCTGGCCCACGCCGACCACCTGACCATGGGGTACGCGGAAAGCAAGTGGGTGGCCGAGCGGATGCTCAAGGACGCGGCCCGGGCGGGGCTGCCGGTGGCGGTGCACCGTCCGTACGAGGTCACCGGCGAGGAACGGACCGGGATCTGCAACACCGAGACGGCGATCAGCTCCCTGTTCCGGGTGATCGCGGAGACCGGTGTCGCGCCCGATGTGCCGCTGCCGCTGGACTTCGTGCCGGTCGACCACCTGGCCGCCGCCGTGGTGCACCTGGCGACCCACGAGCCGGCCGACGGCCGCACCTACCACCTCACCAACCCCCGGCCGGCCCGCCTCGCCGACATGCTGGCCCGGATGCGGGCGGCGGGCTACCGCATCCGCGAACTGCCCTACGACGCCTGGGTGGCGGAGCTGGTACGGCATGTGGCGCGGCATCCCAGCAGCCCCACGACGCCGTTCGTCTCGCTGTGCGTGGACCGCAGCAACAAGTCCGACATCAGCGTGAAGGAGATGTATCTCGATGACGTCTTCCCGCGGCTCGGGCGCGCGAACACCGAACGGGGCCTGGCCGACAGCGGACTGCGCTGCCCGCCCACCGACGCCGCCCTCCTCGACCGCTACCTCGGCTTCTTCCGCTCCAGCGGCTTCCTGCCGCCGCCGCTCCCCCGCGACGGCACCTGAGGACGTCCTGGCCTGGGAGCGGGCGTCGGCGGTGCTGGCGGACCTCTGGTCCCCGGAGCGCAAGGTGCTGCTGGAGCGGGACCTGTGGCTGGCGGTGCTGCGGGCGCAGGCCGCCGAGGGGGTGCCGGTGCCGCCCGCCGCGACAGCCGCGTACGAGGAGGCCGCGCACCACGTGGACCTGGTGTCCATCGCCGCGCGGGAGCGCCGGACGCGGCACGATCTCAAGGCCCGTATCGAGGAGTTCAACGCACTCGCCGGCCACCAGCACATCCACAAGGGCCTGACCTCCTGCGACATCACCGACAACATCACGCAGGTGCGGGTCCGGCGCTCGCTGGAGCACCTGTACGGCCGGGCCGACCGCGTCGCGGACCGGCTGGACCGGCGAAAACGCACCGTCCCGGCCGCGGAGTCCCTGCGCCGGTCCGCCGCCCGGCTGCGCTCCGTGGCCGCCCGGTACCCACTGCGCGGCCTCAAGGGCCCGGTCGGAACCGCCCAGGATCTGCTGGGCCTGTTCGGTGGCGACCGGGCGGCACTGGCCCGCGTCGAGCGGCGTGTCGCGCGCCACCTCGGCTTCACCCGGGTCCTCGACTGTGTCGGACAGGTCTACCCGCGCTCCCTCGACTACGAGGTACTGACGGCCCTGACCGGCCTGACGGACCTGCCCGCAACGGGGCGGAGCCGACGGGACGTGCCCTGGTGCGAAATCCGTCAACTGGCGGTACTGCTGCGCGGATACACGGCCATGGCGGCGGAGGTGACCGGCGAGCAGTGGAACGAGGGGGACGTGTCCTGCTCGGTCGTACGGCGGGTGGCGCTGCCCGGCGCGTTCTTCGCCGCGGACGGGGTGCTGGGCGTACTGGAACGCGCCTAGAGCACGCTGCGTCCGCCGGGCTTCACCACCCGTCACCCGCCGGGGCGTGCTTTTCGGCCAGCCCCGCGACGAACGCGTCGATGTCCGTCAGGGAAACGAAAATGTTGGAGAGCAGTTCGTCGTCCGTGTCGCGCACCGCGAAGTCGTTCTCGATGAAGGACATGAGCTGGATGTAGCCGAACGAGTCGATGACGCCCGCCTGGAAGAGGTCGGTGTCGGCCGTCACCTCGCCGCCGAATTGGACGAGGAAGCGTTCTTCGATGAACTGCTGGATCTTCTGGGTCCGGTTCATGTCTCGGGTCCTGGTTCCGTGGGGAGAAGGCAGGGCGGTGGCCGGTCGCGCGCTCGGCGTGGGGGTGTCGGAGGAGGCGGCCGCCGGGTCCGGGGCCGCGTGGCCGGATTCCGTGAAAACTTCCCGGATCCGGCGTGGGACAAAGCGATACGGGGAGGCGACGGCGCGCAGCGGAGCGTCCTCGGTCCGGCGCCGCGCTATGGCGCCGCGGGGCGCCGGGGCCGTGGGTTCGCCGAGCCCGCGTCCGGGGCGTCGGCCGGCTTTCCGGTCCTCGCGCCGGGCGCGTTCGAGTGGCTTTCCGTGTGCATGTCGTCCTTGTTCGCGAGGTGGTTGCCGGTCGTGCGACTGGGCACCCGGGCCCGTCGACGGTGGTCGGCCGGGCCGGCGGGCGGCCGGCGGCCATGGTGCGTCAGCCCCCTTGCGGCCCCCTTGTCCGGACGCTGGCGGACGCTTGCCGGCCATCGGGCCGCGGCTTGCCGCTTCCTTGTCGTTCCGCTTGCCGGACGCTTGCCGATGGCTGGTTGCCGATCTTTGAACGACTCGCCACATATGCCATGATCACTTTCCGGATGGACCCCGTTACAGCCCGGCACGTCCCCTGTCACAGCCGCCGGCGTGAGAACGATTGGGACCCGTATGCACACTCCCCAGACCCGTACTGCGCGTCCTGGGCCCGATGTCGGCACAGCTCGACGGGGAGGACCTGCCCCTCGGCCCGCCCAGACGGCGGGCGCTGCTCGCCCTGCTGCTCATACGACTTGGCAGAGTCGTCCCCACCGAACTGCTCATCGAGGAGCTGTGGCAGGAAGACCCTCCGCGGCACCCCGTCGCCACCTTGCAGAGCCACCTGTCCCACCTGCGCCGGGTGCTCGCCCCCGCGGCGGGCCAGGGCGCCTCGTCCGTTCTGCGCTACCAGGCACCCGGTTACGTGCTCCAGCTCGCCCCGGAGCAGGTCGACGCGTACCGCTTCGAGCAGATGGTCACCGAGGGGCGGCAGTCACTGGACCGGCGTGACCCGCGCGGCGCCCGCGACCGGCTCACCGAGGCGCTGGAGCTGTGGCAGGGCTCGCCGTACACGGAGTTCGGCGCCCAGCCGCCGCTCTCCGACGAGACCGCCCGCCTGGAACAGGTCCGCCTCTCCGCGCTGGAAGCCTGTGCGGAGGCCCGTCTCACGCTCGGCGCCTTCGAGGAGGTGGCGGCCGAACTGGGCCTGGAGGTACGCCACCACCCGACCCGCGAACGCCTGGTCGGCCACCTGATGACGGCGCTGTCCCGCCTCGGACGGCAGGCCGAGGCGCTGGAGGTGTACGAGCGGACGCGTTCCCACCTGGTGGAGGAGTTCGGCGTGGACACCGCCGCCGAGCTCCAGAGGGTGCACACCGCCATTCTCCGCCAGGAGCTGGACAACTGCGGCCCGGTGAGCGGCGCCGCCTTAGCGGCTCCTCCGGCCGCTTCCCCAACCGCTCCCGCCCAAGCCGGTCAGCCCCCGCGTACGCAGGAAGTCGTGGCACCGCCGGTCCGGGACACGGGCGCTGAATCCGCGGACCGGAGTACGGCGGTGACCAGACCGGCCCGGCGCACCCGGGCGGCGGGTCCGCGGCGCATACGCGGGGCCGACCGGGACACGCCGGTCCGGACGGCGCCCTTCCCGGACGACGGCCCGGGCGCCGAGGACACGACGGCGCCCTGGCCGTTCATCGGGCGCGACCAGGAGCTGCACCGCCTGGTCACCGCGGCGGCGGGCGCCGCCACCGGTGAAGGCCACGTGGCCTGCGTGCTGGGCCCCGCCGGGGTCGGCAAGACACGTCTGCTGATGGAGCTGGCCCCCGCTCTGGAAGGCGGCGGCGACGCACCAGAGGTGGTCTGGAGCCACTGCTTCCCGGGCGAGGGCGTACCGCCGTACTGGCTGTGGACGCAGGTACTGCGCCGCCTGGGCTCCACCCGGCCGGACGCGTTCCGCAGCGCGACCGCGCCCTTCGGCGCGCTGCTCGCCCCGCTGATGCCGGAGCAGTCGGCCGGCTCCGGAGGACAGGACCACGACGACGACTGGGCGCAGGCGCGGTTCCTCACCCACGACGCGGTCTGCGAGGTGCTGCTCACACTCGCCGCCGAACGCCCGCTGGTGCTGCTCCTGGAAGACCTCCACTGGGCCGACGCCGCCTCCCTCGACCTGCTGCGGCTGCTCGGCACCCGCCGCCAGGGGCAGCGGATCAGCATCGTGCTGACCGCCCGGGACTTCGAGGGCGACTCCGACGCCACCATCCGCCGCATCCTGGCCGAGGTCCTGCGCAGCCCCCGCACCGAATCGCTGCGCCTGGGCGGCCTGCCCCGCAGCGCCGTCGCCACCCTCGTGGAAGCCAGGGCCGGGCGCGGGGTGGGCGACGATGTGATCGAGGTGCTGCACGAGCGCAGCAAGGGCAACCCGTACTTCGTCATGCAGCTCCTGTCGCTCCTCGGCGACGTACGGCGCCTGCACGACGCGGACGCCACCGACGTCCTGCTGGCGCAGATCCCGACCGGTGTGCGCGAGGCGCTGCGCCAGCGCTTCGCCGGACTGCCGGAACCGGCCCTGCGGGTGCTGCGGCTGTGCGCGGTCATCGGCACCGAGATCGACACGGACCTGCTGCACCGCACCGCCGCCGAGGACGAACCGGTCGCCCCGGCCCTGGAGACCGCGATCCGGGCGGGCCTGCTGGGCGAGGACCCGCACCACCCCGGGCGGCTGCACTTCGTGCACGCCCTGGTCCGCGAGACGCTCGTCGACGTCCTCGCGCGCAACGAACGCCAGCAGCTGCACGCCCGGGTGGCCGGGGCCCTGTGCGAGCGCGGCGGACAGGTGGGCGACGACGAGTACGAGCGGCTGGCCCACCACACGTGGCACGCCCAGGACGCGCTGCCGGCCCGGCGGGCCCTCCCCCGGCTGCTGCGCGCCGCCGAGCAGGCCGAACAGCAGCTGGCGTACGAGAAGGTCGAGACGTGGCTGCGCCGGGCCGTCCATCTGGCCGGGCTGCTGCCGCGCGACGACGCGTCGGCCCGCTCCCTGGAGCAGCGCCTGTACGTCCAGCTCGGCCAGCTGCTGGCCACCGTGCGCGGCTACGGGGACGCGGAGGCGGAGGCGGCGCTCAGCCGGGGACGCGCGCTCGGAGCGGTCACCCATGCGCCCGAGGACCCGTCGGTGCTGTGGGCACTGTGCGCGGCGTTCCTGGTCACCGGGCGGTACGACGAGTCCGGGCGGTTCTCCCGGCTGCTGCGGGACATCGGGTCCCGTACCCGCCACCCGGTGGCCCAGCTCGGCGCGGCGTACGGCAAGGGCGTCGCGCTGCACGTACGCGGCCGGCTGCCGGAGGCGCTCGCGGAGCTGGAGCGCAGCGTCGGGCTGGCGGACCGCTTCGCACGGGAGGGCCGCAGCCTGGCCCGCACCTTCCAGCACGACCCGCGCGTCTCCTGCCGCTCCTACGACGCCTTCACCCACTGGATTCTGGGCGACCGCGAGACCGCCCTCGGGCGCCGCCGCCAGCTGCAGGCCCTGACCGCGTACGAGAGCAGGCCCTCCGACCGGTGCTTCGCCCTGTACGTGGACGCGGTGCTGGCGGCGTGGGAAGGCGACCCCGACACGGCGCGGGCCTCCGGCGCCGAGGGCGCGCGGGTGGCGGAGGAACACGGGCTCCTGTACTGGAAGGCGATGCTGCGCCTGACCGAGGGCTGGTCCCTGACCCACCTGGGCGACGACGAGGCGGGCCTTGACCTGATGCACACCTCGATCGCCGAACTCCGGCCCTCCCGCTCCCACTTGCGCCTGCCCCTCCACCTGGGCCTGCTCGCCCAGGCCCAGCACCACGCCGGCCGCCGCGACGACGCCACGGCCACCCTCCGCAAGATGCTCGCCGTCATCGAACACCGCCGTGAACTCGTCTATCTCCACCCCGCTCTGCCCGCGACCACCCTGCTGCACGACCTCCTGGGCCGGCATGTCACGGAGACCCTCCTCTCCGGCTGACCGCCCGCCACCGGCCACCGTCCGGAAGTCGTCCATCGACTTGCCGGATTCGTTGTGGTGGTGAACCGGTGCCGCTTGCATATGCCTGTCCGTGTCAGTGACGGCTGCCAGGCATGTGGCAGCAGGCAGGAGGGGTCACCTTGCGTGAGCGAAGAGCGCGGGACGGGAGAGCGGGCGGCGAAAGACCCGGCGGGCCGGGCGGGTTACGGGGGGCACGTGCGGCGGCCGGGGCGCGGGGAAGCCTGACGGGTGCGGCGGCGCTGATGGGCGTCGCCGCACTGTTGGCCTCGGCGGTACCGGCCGGCGCGGCACCATCCGGCCCGCCGCCCGGCCCCGGCCAGGTGGTACCGGGGCAGCGCACCGCCACCCCGGCCCTGGTGGAAGGCATCCGGGAACCGGCCAAGGCCACGGGCAGCCCGGCGGAAGCGGCGCGCGGCCACCTCGCGGCGAAGGAGAGCCGCTACCACATCGCCGATCCGGCGCGCGACCTGCGGCCCGTACAGACGGTGGACTCGGGCGCCCACGAGGTCGTCCGGCTCCAGCAGAAGCACCGGGGCGTGGACGTCCTGGGCGGCCAGTACGTGGTGCGGATGGAGCACAAGGGCGGCGAACGGGTCGTCACCGGCACCTCCGGCAAGTACTTCACCGGGCTGAAGACCGACGTGGAACCCGAGGTGGACGAGGCGCTGGCGGTCGAGCGGGCGGTCGACGCGACCACCGACCGGCTCCTGAACAAGCGCCTCCCCCGCACGGACACACCGACGCTGACCGGCACCGCGCGCGGGCTGGTCGTGATCCCGCGGGGCGCGGGCGTGCTCACCCGGCACATCACCGTCCGGGGCACGCACCCGGTCACCGGCGAGCCGGTGCTGCACGAGGTCTACGTGGACGCGCAGGCCGGGTACCCGGTGCTCCAGTACAGCGGGATCAAGACGTTCCGGGCCCCGGGAAGCGGTGCGGCGGCCGGTGCATCGAAGGCCGCCCGTACGGCGGCCGGGGTGAAGGGCATCCAGGGCTCCGGCGTCAAGTTCGATGGCAAGACCGTCGAACTTCCCGTGGTGTACGAGGAGTCGCGCAAGGCGTATGTGCTGCGCGACGACACCCGGATGGCGAACTCCAGCAAGAACACGCTGTCCACATGGGACGCGCGCGGCAAGGACGTCAGTGAGGTCACCCCCTCCTGGCCGTACGACATCCAGGAGTTCGGCTCGCCCACCCCGGCCTTCGGCCCGGAGGCCACCGAGGCGGGCGCGGTCGACGCGCACTGGGCGACCGGCAAGGTCTACGACTACTACCGCAAACAGCACGGCCGCGACAGCCTGGACGGCCGCGGCATGGCCGTCAACTCGCTGGTGGGCGTCACCCAGTTCGGGCAGCCGTACGTCAACGCCTTCTGGGACGGCTCCAAGATGGTCTACGGCGGCGGCGACGCGGAGTACCGCGCGCTCTCCGCCGGTCTGGACGTGGTCGGGCACGAGATGACCCACGGCATCGTGGAGAACTCCGCCAACCTCGTCTACGCGGGCCAGTCCGGCGCCCTGAACGAGGGCATCGCCGACTACTTCGGCAACGCCATCGAGACCGACACCTACGGCATCCCCATGGACAGCCCCGACTCCGGGCTGCTGGGCGAGACACTGTGCCGCACCAAGCCCGCGCGCGAGTGCGCGTTCCGCGACCTCAACGACGGGCGGACCACCGCCAAGTCCTTCCTCGGCGTGTCGTTCTCCGAGGACAACGGCGGCGTCCACCTCAACTCCACGATCTTCGCCGGCGCCCTGTGGGACCTGCGCGAAGACCTCGGCAAGACGCTCGCCGACAAGATCGTCTACAAGGCGCTCACCGAGTACCTGACCCCGCTGGACGGCTTCACCGAGGGCCGCGCCGCCGTCCTCGCCGCCGCCCGCGACCTGCACGCCACCGACGCCCAACTGCGCACCGCCGAGCGGGCGTTCAACGCCCACGGCATAGTCCCCGGCTGGGAACTGGCGCTGGGCGTCGACTCCGACCCGCTCCTGGGCCGGGTCAACACGGACGGCTCGGCCACCGGCGCGGGCGGCGGCTGGTGGGCCGCCGCCAAGTCCAACGACGACGGCACCGAGCCGTACTCGATCTGGGCCGGGCGCGCGGACGGCACCGGCGCGCTCAAGCTGATGAGCCCCAACGACGGCCGCCAGCACGTGCACCCGGCGACCGACGGCAAGACGGTGGTCTGGCAGGCGTACAACCGCAGGAGCACGGACATCCTCGCGCGGCCGCTCGCGGGCGGGCCGATCAAGAAACTGTGGTCGGGCCGGCGCGGCGCCACGAACGTACGGGTCGAGGGCGACGTGGTGGTGTTCGAGGCGCGGTCCCGGCCGAGCACGCGGAGGGTGCGGTACGTGCGGCTGAGCGACCCGACGGTGGTGAACGTCACCGACGAGAGCGGCGTGCGGACCGGGAACCCGTCCATCAGCCACGGCCGGATCGCCTACAGCACCACCCGCGGCATCGGCAACTCCCGCACGTTCGGCGTCGAGACCCTCGACCTGAAGACGGGCCTCCGCACCCAGATGGGCCAGCTCGGGACGCCCGCGGACATCGGCGCGACCGCGATCACCGGGCAGCACGTCTTCTGGCTGGTGCCCGCGGGCGGCGAATCGGACCGCGCGGCGCTGCGCCGCGCCAACCTGGACGGTACGGGGGTGACCGACCTCAGCCCCGCCGAGGGGCCGGACGCGCTCAACGGCTACGACATCGTGGCCACGGACGAAGCGGTGACCGTCGCCACCTGGTCGCCGACCGTCGTGTACACCAACGAGTCGCTGTTCAAGCTCTGGCAGTTCTCGGCCGACGGCAAACAGCGCGGCCGGGTCTCCTGCAACCGCGGCCAGCAGGGCTGGCCGGCGATGCCCGGCGGCCGGCAGGTGGTGTGGGTGGACGGCACCACCGGCTACACCGACCTGGTCACACGGACGCGGCCCGCTGGACGCTGCGGCTGAGCACGGGGCGGGCGGCCGGCACCAGCCGGCCGCCCGGACCAGGGCAATTAATACGCTGATTCGATACACCCTAAATAGAGTGAACACCTTCCGTTCCCCACAACAGATCACACCGCCATCGGGTTGATTGGTCACGGCGGCACACCAGCCGGGACAGCGGGCACCCCGTGGCCCCTGTCAGGCCGCCTGACCAGATATCTCAATTCCGAGGAGCAACATTCCATGTCGCGTGTCAAGAAGACTGCCGCTGCCGCCGTGGGAACCTGCGCCATCCTCCTGGGCGGAGCGGGCCTCGCGGCTGCCGACTCCGGTGCCCAGGGCGCGGCGCTCAACTCACCGGGCGTGGTGTCCGGCAACGTCGTTCAGGTCCCGGTCCACGTACCGGTCAACGTCTGCGGAAACAGCATCAACGTCGTCGGCCTGCTCAACCCGACGTTCGGCAACACCTGCGTCAACGACTGACGTTGACTTCCTGACGCGCCCCCCACGGCGCGACGCGTGATCCCCGGTGCGGGGCGGCCGAGCGGCTGCCCCGCACCTTTTGCTCGGCCTGGGCCGTCACGGATCAGTCGAGCGTGCGCCGCACACATTCGGTGACCACGCCCTGGAGGCTGCCCGTGCGGCGCAGCAGTTGCCGTTGGATGTGGGCGCCGTTGCCTGTCTTCAGGAGGGTGGCCAGGGACTCCTGGGCGGGCAGGATGTCGCCGGTGTCCTCCAGGGCGTCGCGTACATGGTCGAACAGGGCCCGTACGACGGCCTCGGCCGGGGCGGGGCGCATCGTGACGGGGTGGATCAGTTCGCCGTCGAGGCCGGAGCGGGCGGCCCGCCACGTCGCCAGGCGCAGCAGCGCCACCGTGTGCCGGGCGGGCGGTTTCCCGTCGCGCCACTGCCGTACCGACGTCTCCACCAGGCCGCGGATCAGGGTCGCCAGCAGCACGGTGGTGGACGGGTCCAGGCACACGTCGGCGACCCGTACCTCCACGGTGGGGTACGTCCGGGACAGGCGGGCGTCGAAGTAGACCATGCCCGCGTCCTTCAGCACGCCGCTGGCCGTCATCTCGCGTACCTGCTCGTGGTACCGGTCGGCCGACCCGAACACCTCGACCGGCCCGGCCGACGGCCACCGCCCCCAGACCCGGTTGCGGTAGCTGCTGTATGCGGTGTCCTCGCCCTGCCAGAAGGGAGAGTTGGCGCTCATCGCCATGAGTACGGACAGCCAGGGGCGCATCCGGTCGAGTACGGCGACGCCCTCCTCGTCCGAGTCGACCGCCACGTGGATATGGCAGCCGCAGGTCAGCTGCTCCTGGGCGGTGAGGCCGAAGTGCTCCGCGAGCCACTGGTGGCGCTCCCCGGTGCCGATGGACGGGCTCACCTCCAGCGGCGAGGTGGCCAGGGCCACGGCCGTCGCGTCCAGTCCTTCGGCGTAGCGGGCCGCCTCCGCCCGCCACCGCCGGATCTCCTTGTCCAGGTCGCCCATGTCCGTCCGGGGCCGGGTGGCGAATTCCAGCTGCTGGCGGTGCAGCTCGCTCTCGAAGACCTCCTCGCTGCCCTGCGGGTCCCGCGAGGCCGCCGCGAGGACCGCCGCCGACAGGGCGCGCGGCAGTCCCGTCCGGGCGTCCACCAGCAGCAGTTCCTCCTCCACACCCACACTGCGCACGTCGTCCACCCTTTCTCGGCATCCGGGCCTTCGGAACGGCTCACGTACCCCCGCCCGGGCGGCTCACGCTCGCGTTCGACCGCTTGCGTGCATCGCGCGGCAGCAGAACCCGGCCGGTGGACGGGCCTCCGGCCGGGTTGGGCTGCGACGGCGTACGCGGATCACGCCGAGCGCATGCCGGTCAGCCGGTCGGGGGCGAGCAGGCCCTCGCCGTACAGGTCGTCGCCGTAGCAGTCCTGCAGCCAGGTGGGCCGGTAGATCGTGTCGAGGTAGCGCTCGCCGAAGTCGGGGGCGATCGCCACGGCGGTCAGGCGGTGCGGGCGGTGCCGGTCGAGCCAGTGCGCGGCGCCGCTGACGACGGTGCCGGTGGAGCCGCCGAAGAGGAAGCCGCGGCCGGCCAGGCGGTGGCAGGTGCGGATGGTGTCCGCCTCCTCCACGCGGATCACCTCGTCCACGTACGACGCGTCGAGCAGCTGCGGCGGAACGCTGGTGCCCAGGCCCGGGATCATCCGGCGGCCCGGGGCGCCGCCGAAGGAGACGGAGCCGACGCTGTCCACCGCGATGACCCGCACGGGCCGGTGCCAGGTGCGGAAGTACCGGGCGCAGCCCATGAGGGTGCCGGTGGTGCCCGCGCCGACGAACAGCACGTCCAGGTGCGGAAACTGCCGGGCGATCGCGGGTGCGGTCCGGCGGTAGTGCGCCTTCCAGTTGTCCGGGTTGGCGAACTGGTTGAGCCAGACGTAGCGGCTGTCCGAGGCGGTCAGGCTGCGTACGTAGTCGATGCGCGCGCCGAGGAAGCCGGCCTGGGCATCCGGTTCGGTGATCACGTGCACCCGGCTGCCCAGCGCCTCCATCGTCCGCCGGGCCGACAGGTTGCAGCGGGCGTCGGTGACGCACAGGAATCCGTAGCCCTTGCTGGCCGCGATGATGCTCAGCGCCACCCCCAGATTTCCGGACGAGGATTCCACCAGGGTGGCTCCGGGCGTGAGCACCCCGTCGCGTTCCGCGGCCGCGACCATTTCCGTGGCGGCCTTCAGTTTGATCGAGCCCGCGAAATTGAAGCCCTCGCATTTCAGGTAGAGCGGATGCCCGAACGTCGCCCGCAGGTCGACGTAGAGGTCCTCCTCGTTGAAGTCGAGCGGCATGGATATGACCGGCACGTGTTCCCCCCTGGTTCCGCAGTGCACTAGTCGTTCACCGGGGCCGACACGGTCGGCCCCTTCGTCACCGGCAGCGTGGTCATCCGTGCCGGCGCAGTTCGTGGAAGAAGTCGTCGATGACGTGCAGTTCGCCGGAGCGGGCCACTTCGCCGTGGACGAAGTCGCCGACGGCGAGGTCGAGTACGCCGAGCCCGAAGGGCGAGAAGATCACCGTACGGTCGTCCGGTACGCGCACCCGCCCGGCCAGCACGTCGGCCAGCGTTCCGTCGATGAAGTCCCGGTTACCGGTGCGCTGTTCGGCCAGGTGCGGTGACGTGTCGGCCTTCAGGCAGTGGTCCACGTCGTCGACGAAGTTGGCCGAGCCGAGCACGATCTCGGGCGTCAGGTCGCGCAGCGAGATGTGCAGCACCAGCGGGTGGTGCGCGAACCAGGCCGGGTCGGTGATGTGCGGCCGGGCGGCGACGGTGGCGAAGACGACGAGGTCGCTGGTGCGGATCAGCCGTTCGGGGTCGGTGTGCAGGGTGATCTGGCCGGCGGGCGACACCGGGTGCGCTTCCGCGTGCTGTTCGAGGTACGTACGGAAGCCGGCCGCGCTGTCGGCGGACACGTCGTACACCCCGGTCGCCTCGAACCGCCAGCCGGTGGCGGCCAGGAAGGTGTGGACGTAGCGGGCGATCAGGCCGGTGCCGAGGAATCCGACGCGCCGCGGGCGCGGCCGGCCGCGGCTGAGCCGGTCGGCCGCCGCCGCGGCCGAGGCCGCCGTCCTGGTGGCGCTGATGATCGAACTCTCCAGGCAGGCATACGGATAGCCGGTGGCCGGATCGTTGAGGATCAGCACGGCCGAGGCCCGCGGGATGCCGTCCGCCACGTTCCGCGGGAAGCTGGAGATCCACTTCAGGCCGTCCACCGGGTGCGGCCCGCCGAGCGAGGCGGGCAGGGCGATGATCCGGGAGTCCGGGCGGTCGGGGAAGCGCAGGAAGTAGGACGGCGGGTTGAGCGTATGCCCGTCGCTGTGCAGCCGGTAGGTGTCCTCGACCAGGCGGACGAGCTGCCGCTCGCGGCCCCGCAGGACCCGCTGCACCTGGGCCCCGGAGACGGCCGCGAAGGGCGGCACCGTGCGCGGCCCGTCCGGTGCGCCGGGAGCGTGCCGCGTCCCGGTGGAAGGTGTGCTGGTCATCAGGCCATCGCCTCCCCCGTGGGCGCGCCGGCGGTCAGGTGCACCGCGTCGGTCATGCCGACGAGCACCTCGCGCGGCCCTTCGTACGGCTCCCTGCTGTGGGCCGTACGGACGTTGTCGACGAGCATCAGATCGCCCGCCTGCCACGGTTCGCGCGCGGTGTGGGCCTCGTAGACGGAGTTGAGCAGCTGTACGACGTCCTCGCCGATCGGGTCGCCGCCGCCGTAGCGGGTGTTGAACGGGAGCGCGTCGGCCCCGTACACGTCCATCAGGTATTCGCGCACCTCGGGGTCCATCGTCCATTCGCTGAGGAAGGCGATCTGGTTGAACCAGCAGCGGCGGCCGGTGACCGGGTGGCGCAGGACGGCGCCGCGCCGCTGCCGGGTGCGCAGGGCGCCGTCCGGCTGCCAGGCGTAGTCGATGGCGTGGCCGCGGCAGTAGCGTTCGACGGCGCGGCGGTCGTCGGTGCCGAACGCCTCGGTGAGGGTGGCGCCGATCTCGTCGTTGTAGGTACGGGTGAGCAGCCAGCCCTCGGCCTCGAAGCGCGCCGTCAGCTCGGCGGGCAGCGCGTCGAGGACGGCCGACGCGTCGGCGACCGCGGTCGCGCCGCCACTGTCCGGCGCGCCGAGGCACGCGAAGAGCAGCAGGCCGGGGGCCGCGAGGGTGTAGCTCAGCTCGTGGTGCATGCACATCGGCTGGTAGGAGGGCCATTGGGCGGAGGAGTACACGCCGTCGGCGTATTCGCGGCGCGGCGCGAAGGCTTCCCGCTCGGTCAGCAGGCCGGTGCCCAGGTGCCGGAAGACGGCGGCGGTCTGGTCGGCGTCCCGCAGTCCGAGGCCGCGGACCAGGACGGAACCGTGCTCGGTGGCGAGGGCCCGCAGGGTGTCCCGGTAGCCGGCGGCCCAGCTCGCCGCGTCGCCGGTGGGTTCGGCCAGGAGGACCGGGGGCGTGCGGGGGACGAGGTCGACGTCGACGGGCGGTGTGGCGGGTGAGGGTGGCATGGGATGGTCCTTTCGGTGGTGCGGGGCAGTACTTGCGGATGGTTCGGACGTGGCTTCGGTGGTGTCCTCAGGAGGGCGCCCGTAGTTCGGCAGCGCGCAGCACCGCCCGCGCCGTGTCGTCCGGCCTGGTGCGCGGGAAGCCGTGGCCGCCCGCCGGCAGCTCGTACAGCTCGACGTGCTCGGCCAGCAGCTCCCAGGCGCGGTAGTGGTGCCGGAACCGGGCCGTGCGCGGATCGTCGGCCGCGACGACGACGGTGACCGGTGTGGTCAGCTGCGCCGCGGGAGGTACGGGTGGTGTGTGGACGTCATCGGGCAGGTGCGCTCCGATGAACAGCCGCCGGGCGCGTTTGCCGCGCTCCTCCAGCTGCCGGGCCGCTTCCACGGCGCACGCGGCTCCCGAGCCGTGCCCCCACAGAAGGAGCTCGGCCGGGGCGAGCCGGGTCAGCTCGGCGACGAGATGACCGACGCGTTCCGTGGCGGCCGCCGGTCCGGATGCGGACGGCTCCCGCCCCGGCAGCTCGGCCGCGTACACCGCCCACCCGCTCCCCCGCAGCGCCTCGGCCAGCGGCTGGAAGGCCGCCGTGTCGCTGCCCGTCCAGGGGAAGCAGACCAGGGTGCCTTCGTGGGTGGCGTTCGGTGCGGACAGCGGGCGCAGCAGCTGTCCGCCTGTCGCCGTATCTGCCCCTGACCTGCTGTCGAGCAGTCCTGCCAGGTCGGCGAGCACCGGATGCCGCGTGACGTCCTTGAGGGAGACCGCGCGGTCCAGGAGGATCGCCAGTTTCACCGCCGCGAGCGAGGTGCCGCCCCGGTCGAAGAAGTGGTCCCGGCGGCCGACGCGGTCCCGGGGCATGCCGAGCACCGTGGCCCATGCGGCGGCGAGCCGCTGTTCGGTGGGGGTGCGCAGGGTGCCGCGGTGGTCGTCCGTGGCGTCCAGTTCGGCGGCGAGCGCGGTCAGGGCCTTGCGGTCGGTCTTGCTGTTGGCGGTCAGCGGCAGTCCGTCGCCGCGCCAGTGGAAGGCCGACGGGACCATGTACGCGGGCAGCGACCGCTCCAGGCGGCCACGCAGGGCGTCGGCGCCGACCGGCCGCCGGCCGCTGTAGAAGGCCACCAGGCGCGCGGCCTGTCCGGCCCGTTCGCTGACCACCACGGCGGCGTCGCGGACACCGGGCGCCTGGAGCAGCGCGTTCTCGACCTCGCCGGTCTCGATGCGGAAGCCGCGGACCTTGACCTGGGTGTCGCGGCGGCCCAGGAACTCCAGCTTCCCGTCGGGCCGCCAGCGGCCGAAGTCACCGCCCTGGTAGAGCCGTTGGCCCGGCCTGTAAGGGTCGGCGCCGAAGCAGGCGCGGGTGCGCTCGGGGTCGTTGACGTAGCCGCGGCCCACGCACACGCCGGAGAAGACGATCGCGCCGGGCGCGCCGAGCGGGACCGGCGCGAGGTGTTCGTCGACGACGTACTGGCGCACATTGCCGACCGGCGGGCCGAGCGGGACCCGCGGCCCGTCCGGTGCGCGGCGCATGACCTCGTGGTTGGTGTCGTCCGAGGTCTCGGTCAGCCCGTACGCGTTGACCAGGGCGACGCCGGGCCGGGCGGCGAACCAGCGCTGCGCCAGCTCGGGCTTCAGCGCCTCGCCGGTCGCGGACACGTACGCCAGGTCGGGCAGCTCGCGGGGGTGCTGCTCCAGGTAGGACAGGACGGCTTCCAGGTACGACGGTACGACCTGGAGGACGCGGACCCGGCCGTCGGCGAGCCGGTCGACGAAGCGGGGGACGTCCAGGACGGCCTCCTGCTCGATCAGGAGCGTGCGGCCGCCGACGAGGAGCGCGGCGATCAGCTGCCACAGCGAGATGTCGAAGCACTGGGGCGCGGTCTGGGCGACCACCTGGCCCGGACCGATCTCCAGGTCGTCGATCTTGGCGTAGAGGTGGTTGACCAGGCCCGCGTGCTCGCACATCGCGCCCTTGGGCTCGCCGGTGGATCCGGAGGTGAAGTAGATGTAGGCGAGTTGGCCGGGCGTGACGCGAAGGCCGAGGTCGTGGGCGGGGTGGTCTTCCGCGTAGGCCGTGTCCACCGGGAGGCACCGGACCCCGGGCAGGGTCTTCAGGGCCTGGTCGAGGGTGGCCGTGCTGCCGCGTTCGGTGAGGACGAGGCCGCATCCCGCCCGGGTGAGGGTGGTCGCGATGCGGTCGGCGGGGAAGTGCGGCTCGATGGGCAGGTAGACGCCGCCGGCCTTGAAGACGGCGAGGACGGCGGCCATCCAGTCCAGGGTGCGTTCGGTGACCACCGCGACGACTCCCTCGCGGCGCAGGCCCCGCGCCAGCAGGGCCCGGCCGAGCTGGTTGGCGCGGGCGTTCAGCTCCGCGTACGTCCAGTGCCGGTCGCCGTGGACGGCCGCGACGGCTTCGGGGTGCGCCGCCACCTGCTGTTCGAAGATCTCGTGCGCGCGGCGGTCCGGGAGTTCCCTGCGGGGCCCGGCGAACCCTTCGAGCTGGAGGGCGAGTTCGCCGGCGGAGAGCAGGCTCTGCCGGTCGTGTTCGGCGTACGGATCGGCGGCGATCAGGGCGAGGGCGGTCAGGTGGTACCCGGCGATCCGGGCGGCGCACTCCGCGTCGAGCGCGTCGGTGCGGTGGCGCAGCCGTAAGGTCAGGCGGCCATCCTGGAGGGCGACGCCCGTCGCGAGAACGGTGGATGGAGCGAGATCAGTGGGCGGCGCGAGGCCGGTGGGCGGCGCGAGGCTAGTGCTCGGAACGAGGTCGCCAGTCGTGTCGTGCGGGTCGAAGACCGTCTCGTAGAGCGGGCCTTCGATGCCCAGGTCGCGTTCCAGGTCCTCGACCGGCGCGTCCTGGTGGGCCAGCAGCCGGGATTCGGCCCGGCGGGTGTGCAGCACCAGCGCCCGCCAGGTGCCGGGGGCGGCCGTCAGGCGGCACGGGAGCGGCCGGCTGCCCGCCGTCGCGGCGTAGCCGGTGGTGACCTCGCGTTCGCCGGTCAGCGCGGCGAGCACCTTGACATGTGCGGCCAGCAGTACGGAGCGCAGCGGTACCGCCAGTTCGGCCGCGACGCGCCGCAGGGCCACCAGAAGGTCGTCGGGGACCGCGGCCTCGTGCGCGGCCAGGCCCGGTACGGGGTCGCGGGTCCACCGCGGGAGGGCGGTGAAGCCACCGCCGCCGAGCACGCCGCGCCAGAACTCGCGGCCGGCTTCTGCTGCTGACCTGGCCATCGTGGGGTCCTCACTTCTCGGTCATGGTGTCGGTCATCTCCCGGGCGGGGTTGCCGCCCCACCGCGCGTGGCGGGGCACGTCCTCGCCCTTCATGAGGAAGGTGTCGGGCGCGAGCGCCGCACCGTCGCCCACCGTGGCGCCGTAGTGGACGAAGGCTCCGGTGCCGAGGGTGCAGCCGTCGCCGAGGGTGGTGCGGTCGGACTTGAAGGTGCCGTCCTCCTGGGAGTGGCACTGGATGACGCTGCCCGCGTTGAGCGTGCAGTGGTCGCCGAACGTGACGAGGGAACGTTCGGGCAGGAAGCAGCCGTCGTCGAAGAACCGCCGACCGACCCGGGCGCCCAGCGCCCGCCAGAACAGGCTCTTGAACGGGGTGCCGTTCAAGAAGCGCAGGGGCATCGCCTGGAGCTTCCAGAACCGTTCGTGCCGCCAGAAGTACGGCGAGTAGATCGAGCAGTAGCGCGGGGCCTGGCGCCGGAAGCCGTTGACGGCGCGTTCGGCGCACACGGAGTGGCCGGCGGAGAAGAGCAGCGCGAGGACCGATCCCAGGGCGACCGCCGGGGCGCCCCACACCGGGTAGAGGTCGGCGGCGGCCCAGGCGATCAGCGTCACCACGAACACCTGTGACCAGCGGACCAGCAGGAACAGTCCCATCGTGCGCAGGTTGTAGGCGTTCTTGGCGGCGAGCCGGCGCCGCAGTTCCTCGCCGCTGCGCAGGTGGTCGAAGGCGGCGTCGCGCTCGACGGACCGGGGGATCTCGAAGCAGGGCGAGCCCAGCAGGCCGACGCCTTCCCGTACGGGCCCGTCCAGAGGGACCGCGACCTTCGTGGCGAGGAGGCAGTTGTCGCCCGTCCGGCCGCCCGGCGGGTAGTGGACGGCGTTGCCGAGGAAGTTGTGCGGTCCGATGGCGACGCGCGAGAGGCGGAAGGAGGTCCTGGAGTAGTCCGCGTTCATGATCGACAGGCCGTCGGCGACCATCGTGCCGCTGCCGACCGTGCTCAGGTGCGGTGATTCCTGCTGTACCTCGGTGCCGAAGTTCGAGCCGGTCTGCTCGACGGGGCGCAGGCCGTACCCGAGGCGGCCGAGGTAGGGGACGACGTAGGAGCTGTCGCCGAAGAGCCGCATGAAGAACTTGATGTTGGTCATCCGGGCGATGGTCCGGTGCAGCGAATAGTGCAGGCCGTAGAGCGGATAGACCTTGCCGGGCACGATGAGGAGGTTGAGCAGCCGGGGCACCGTGACCACCACGATCAGACCGGCGAGCGTGCCGCCGAAGAACAGCGCGAGCGAGGTGACCAGCGCATCGCCGTAGAAGGACCAGGTTGTGAAGGCGAGCGGGCCCGCATCCAGGAGCGTGGCCAGCCGCGGGACCTCGGCGAGCAGGATGCTCACCCCGCCGATGCTCAGCGGCAGGTACACGAGCAGCGCGCCGAGCAGTTGCAGCGCGCCGTAGGCGGCGCGCGGGCCGCCGCGGCCGGTCGCGTCGAGCCTTTGGTAGTCCACTTCCGTACGCTGCGCGGGAGAGCCGTGCCAGCGTTCGCCGGCGGGGACGGTCTGGCCCGGGTGGAGGGAGGACGCGTGGCCCAGCTGGGCCCCGTCGCCGAGCGAGGTGGTGATGTCGAGCACCGTCGCCTCACTGACGAGCACATTCTGTCCGAGGGTGACCGTTCCGGTCCGGATCACTCCGGCGCGGGCCCGGTAGCAGGTGAAGTACGCGTCCTTGCGGATGACCGTGCCCGCTCCGACGGTCAGCAGGTCGGTGCAGACCGGAATGTGCTTGGACAGGATCGTGACGTCCCGTCCGATCTTGGCGCCCAGCGCCCTGAGGTAGCCGACGTAGAGCGGTGACCCCACGAAGAGGACCAGCGGGCTGACGTGCATCAGCGTCCGGACGGCCCAGAAGCGGAAGTACGTCGGGCTCCAGATGCGTATCTCCCGGGGCTTCCAGCGCCCGATGAGCACCCACTTGGCGAGCACCGGGAGGCCGCACAGGCCGAGGAAGATCACGGCGCCGAAGAGGACCGCCCGCAGGTAGATGCCGCCCGGGCCCGGCGCGGCGGACATCCATTCGTAACCGGAGGCGGTGACGACCGCAACAAGGAAGGAACAGCCGAGGAGCGTCAGGAGCTGGAGCGTTCCGCACAGCAGGTACGCGGGGGTACCGACGGGAGGCACCGCCTCGGACGGCTCGGGGTCCGGCGGCGGCACCGGTGCCCGGGCGGCCGTTCCCGGCGCGTCCCCGGCGAGCGCCGTCGCCAGGCCGCTGATCGTCGGGTACCGGTAGATGTCCTTCATCGACACCGACGGGAGGTCGGCGCGCTTCCTGACGCGGGCGCAGAAGTGGGCCATGAGCAGCGAGTCGGCGCCCAGGTCGGTGAAGAAGTGGGCATCGGCCCGCACGCGCTCGACACGCAGGACGGCGGCCAGGGTCGCGGCGAGCAGTGCCTCGGTGCCGGCCGGATCACCGGGGTGGCTGTGCGGGACGGCGGACGGGCCGGCCGGCGGTGCGGCTGCCGGGGCCGGGGACGCGCCGGCCGGGCCGGCTGCTGGTGCCTCGACGGATTTTCCCACCACGTGAGCTCCTTCGGAGGTGCGGAAGAGGTTGGGGCGCACCGGGCGTCCGGCTGCCGACGGGGCGGTTCCCGGTGTCGGCGGAGCCGTCGCCGGTGCGCCGGCGGCTCGGGGCTCTTGCCCGCAGAGGCGTGAACCGCGACGGAACACCGTGAAAATTCAAGTAACACTGGGAAGGCCACGATCGGCCGGGCAGCGCCCAGGGGTGCGTAATCCGTAGGGCCGGTACGTCCAAGGAGGCCGCGGCACCGTCGTGTTCACCCGCTCCGGGCGCCCGCCCCGGCACCGCTCGCCGACCACCGCGGCGGGCCGGCGCCGGTGCCCTCTTCACCAGTGACGCCGCATGTCCCACCCGCCACCGGCAGAGGCGTCACTGTTGTATACAACCGCCTGGTCGGTACGGGCGAGCTGCGGGGAATCAGCCTGCTTTCGGTTGTTCCGGCGCCGGAGGCGAACCTATTCTCGCGGCGGGGGGTGCACCACGATGCGCTCTCGGTTGGAGCGTCGAAGATGGTGTCAGCCGCAGGACCCGAAGGCTTCCCCGCATCACTGACGACCTTCGTGGGCCGTCGGCAGGAAGCCGCCGGAGTCGGAGCGCGCCTGGAGCGCAGCCGACTGGTCACCCTGACCGGAGCCGGCGGCGCGGGAAAGAGCCGGCTCGCCATCGAGGTGGCCACCGGCCGCGCCCACCGCCACCGGGACGGCGTGCGCTTCGTCGAACTGGCGGTCCTCGCCGATCCGCTGCTGCCGGCCCACGCCGTGGCAGCCGGTCTCGGCATACAGGAACAGGCGGGCCGGACACTGCCGGAGGTCCTGGCCGAGCGGCTGCGCGACGCGGACATGCTGCTCGTCCTGGACTGCTGTGAACACCTCGTGGAAGCCGTCGCGCAGTTCGTCCTCACCCTGCTGTCCGCCTGCCCGAACCTGCGCGTCCTGGCGACGAGCCGGGAACGCCTGGGCGTCCCCGGCGAAGTCCTGTGGCCGGTGACGGGCCTCGCCACTCCCCCGGCGCACGTCGGCGGGGCCGAGGTCCTGGAGTACGACGCGGTACGCCTGTTCGCCGACCGGGCCACCGCGGTCGAGCCGGGGTTCGCGGTCACCGACGCGAACGCGGCGGCGGTGGCGGAGATCTGCCGCAAGCTGGACGGGCTGCCGCTGGCCATCGAACTGGCCGCGGCGCGCACGAACGCGCTCGACGCGGCGCAGCTCAGCGGGTGGCTGGACGGCCGGTTCCGGTTCCTGGCGTGGGAGACCCGGGCGTCCTCTCCCCGCCACCGGACGCTGGACAGCGTCGTGGAGTGGAGTTACGACCTGCTGAGCGAGCCCGAGCGGACGCTGTTCGAGCGGCTGGCGGTGTTCGCGGGCGCCTTCACGCTGGACGCCGTCGAGGCCGTGACCGCCGAGGGGACCGACACCGCGGACCTCGGGGAACTGCTCCTGCGGCTGGTCGACAAGTCGCTGGTGACGGTCGTACCGCAGCACACGCCGGCCCGCTACCGGATGCTGAAGACCCTGCGCGCGTACGGGCTGGCGCGATTACGGCAGCACGGCGGCCTCGCGTCGCTGTCGGCGCAGCACGCCGCGTACTTCCACGACCTCGCCGAGCAGGCGTGGGAACGGTTCCGGGGCCCGCACCAGGCGCTGTGGCTGGAGCGCCTGCGGGCCGAGCACGACGACCTCCGGGTCGCCCTCGAACACCTGCTGACCTCCCACGACATCGACAACGCGGTGTGCCTGGCCGGTGCCCTCGCCTCGTTCTGGGACGTGCAGGGCCATTACGCCGAGGGGCGCGTCTGGCTCGAACGGGCGCTGGGCGCGGACCGCGACGCCGCCGCCAAAGGCCGCGTACGGGCTCTGAACGGGCTGGGCCTGCTCGCCGTGATCCAGGGGGATTTGGAAAGCGCCCGGCTGTCCTGCTCCGAAGCCGAGCTGCTGTCGCGCCGCAACGGCGACCTGCCCGGCCTCGTGTGCGCCCTCCAGTGCCTCGGGTTCGCCGCACTGCTCGTGGGCAATCCGGACGGCGCGGTGGAGATGCTGGGCGAGTCGCTGGAGACCGCCCTGAAGACCGGTGAACCGTGGCTGGCGGGCTGGTCGTACCTGTTCCTGGCCATGGTGGAGGTCGTACGGAGCGACTTCGCGCGGGCCTCCCAGCACGGCAGGACCGCGTTCCGCCTGCTGTACGAGGCGGGTGAGCCGAAGGGCATCGCGTGGGCCCACCTCACCCTCGCCACCGCTTCGTGGGGCCTGGGGGACGTCCGGGACGCCCGCGCCCGTACGGGAGAGGCGCTGCGCCTGTTCCACCAGCTCGACGCGCCGTGGGGCCTCGCCGAGGTCTTCCAGGTCGCGGCCATGCTGGCGATGTCGCATCAGCACGGGGAGCGGGCCGCGGCGCTGTTCGGAGCCGCGGACACGGCGCGCAAGAAGTCCGGTGCCGCGCTGCCGGCCTTCCTCAAGGGGTGGCGGGCGGCCGGTATCCGCAAGGTGCGGGCGGAACTGGGCGAGCAGCGCTTCGGCACGGCACGGGAGCACGGGCTGCGGTGGCCGCTCGAAGCCGCCGTGCTGGCCGCCGCCGCGGAACTCGGTACGGCACCGCCGCCGCTCCCGCCGGCCCGTGGGGAGACACCGCGTACGGGAGCGCCCCGTAGGGAGGCGTCTCGTACGGAGGCGCCTCGTAGGAGCGCGGCCGCCACCGATACCCGCGCGGCGGCAGTGCCTCACCAGGCCGCGCTGCGCAGGAAAGGGGATTACTGGACCCTCAGCCACGACGGCCTGGTCGTGCACCTCAAGCACACGGTCGGCCTCGGCTACCTGGCCCGGCTGCTCGCCGAACCCGACCGGGAGTTCCTGGCCCGCGAACTGGCGGCGGCCGAGCGCGGCATGGCCACCCTCGGTGCCCCGGTCCTACGGGAATGGCCCGCCTCCCCCGGCCCCGGCGACGCCGGTCCGGCCCTCGACGCCCGCGCGAAGGCGGCCTACCGCAGGCGCCTGCGCGAGCTGGCCGAGGATCTGGAGGAGGCCGAGCGCTTCCACGACACCGGGCGCGCCGAACGGGCCCGCGTCGAACTCGACGCGGTGACCGAGCAGCTCGCTGGCGCGGTCGGCCTCGGTGGCCGTGACCGCCGGGCCGACTCCGACAGCGAGCGGGCCCGGCTGAGCGTCACCAAAGCGCTGAAGGCCGCGGTGAAACGCGTCGCCGTGCACGACCCGGTGCTCGGACTGCACCTCCAGCGCAGCGTTCGAACCGGGGCCTACTGCTCGTATGCCCCGGATCCGGCCACGCGCATCGTCTGGCTGTAGACCCGGCCGGGACGCACGGCACGGGACGTACTGGCCGAAAGTGATCCCTGAATCAGGCCAAGTCGATTATCGTGCGGCTACCGGTGGGGCAATTGGCGTCATGACGGACATCGGATGACCGTGCGGCATCCTTGCTCCGGAACGGCGCGCCTTTTCCGGACATTCTCTGAATAACGGCGTGCTGATGTTGTGATGGGTGTACTCGGGCTGCACGCGGGGTGGTGTGGGTTCGAGGAGCTGCTATGTATTGCAACCGGTGTGGTGCCCAGGTCATTCAAGGGCCGGACGGCGGATGGTCGTGCAACTGTGGAGCGTCTGGATGACAGAGGCTGAGCCAAGGCCCGGCGGCGCGGGCATCGGGGAACCGGCCGTACGGCGGCCGGAGTACTTCACCACGGCCCCGTGCCCACGCTGCCAGACCGCCAACGACGGACTCAACGGCCGCTTCGCGTGCGACGCCTGCGGCCATGCGTATTCCTTCCACCCCTCGGCCTGACGGGCCGGAGGGCGCACCACCGCATACCACACTTTTCGTTGGATTCCCGCGAAGCGGGTAGAACGCAGAGGTGGAGTATGTGGTGGTGCTGTTGCTCGCCTCCGTGCTGATCGGCGGGCTGGTGGTGTTCCTCATAGAGGCCGGAGTCCGGCGCACGCGATCCCTGGCCGCCCGCGACGAGCGGGAGGTCGACGAGTTGCGCCGACGCTACGGGGAGGGACGGTGGTGACGGGCCGGCGCCGGCGGCCTCCCTGCCCGCCGCGGCACGGCGGGCAGGGGACGGTGCCGGTGCGTCAGGCCACCGGGGCCGGGTAGGTCGGGTACTCCACGCCGGAGACGTACTGCACGACGCGGATGACCTGGCACGAGTAGCCGAACTCGTTGTCGTACCAGAGGTAGAGGATCGCGTTGTCGCCGTCGACCTTGGTGGCGCCGGCATCGACGATCGAGGCGTGGCGCGAGCCGATGAAGTCGCTCGACACCGCGTCGGGGGCGCTGATGAAGTCGATCTGGCGCTTGAGCGGCGAGGTCAGCGACACCTTGCGGAGGTGGTCCAGGACCTCCTCGCGGGTGGTCTCGCGCTCCAGCTGGAGGCTGAGGATCGCGATCGAGACGTCGGGCACCGGGACGCGGATCGAGCTGCCGGTGATCTTCGCGTCGAGGTCGGGCAGCGCCTTGGCGACGGCGGAGGCGGCGCCGGTCTCGGTGATGACCATGTTGAGCGGCGCGGAACGGCCGCGGCGCTCCGCCTTGTGGTAGTTGTCCAGCAGGTTCTGGTCGTTGGTGAACGAGTGGACGGTCTCCACGTGACCGCGCCGTACGCCGTACTCGTCCGCCATCGCCTTCAGCGGCGGCACGATCGCGTTGGTGGTGCAGGACGCACAGGACAGAATCGTTTCGTCCGGCTTGATCATGTCGTGGTTGACGCCGTGCACGACGTTGGGCACATCGCCCTTGCCCGGGGCGGTCAGCACGACCTTGGCGATGCCGGGGCGCAGGTGCTTCGACAGACCCTCGCGGTCGCGCCACTTGCCGGTGTTGTCGATGAGGATGGCGTCCTTGATGCCGTACGCCGTGTAGTCCACCGCCGTCGGATCGTCGGCGTAGATCACCTGGATCTCGTTGCCATTGGCGATGATCTTGTTGTTCGCCTCGTCGACGGTGATCGTGCCCTGGAACTGGCCGTGGATCGAGTCCCGGCGCAGCAGCGAGGCACGCTTGATGATGTCCTGGTCGCCGCCGCCCCGCACGACGATGGCGCGCAGCCGCAGTCCGTTGCCGGAACCGGCCTTCTCGATGAGCAGACGGGCCACGAGGCGGCCGATGCGGCCGAACCCGTAGAGGACGACATCGCGTCCGTCACGGCACTCGATCTTGTTCTCGCCCGTGGCGCCGGCGACGGCCTCGGCGGTGAACTCCGCCACCGACAGCCCGCGGTCGTCGCTCCGGTACGTCGCCGCGAGCATGCCGATGTCGATCTGGGAGGGGCCGAGGTCCAGTGCGGTGAGCGCCTGGAGGAACGGCAGCGTCTCGGTGACCGAGAGCTCCTCGCCGGCGATCTGCCGCGCGAATCGGTGCGTCTTCAGGATGCTGACCACCGACTTGTTCACCAGGGAGCGGCTGTGGAGGAGGACCGTGACGTCCCGCTCCCGGTGCAGCTTCCCGATGATCGGGATCATCGACTCCGCGATCTCCTCGCGGTTCTTCCAGTTTGTGAACGAGTCCTCGTTGACAGTCACAGGTCCATCTTTCGAGCTAGGCGGTGCTCAGATGCTAACCCCACCGCTCTTTCGTTGCTCAGGGGGTGGGTCGATGGGGCGCTTTGCCGGATATGCGGGCCTGATATGCGGGATTTCGGACCGGTAGCTGCCGCCGAACCGCCGCGCACTCCAGATGGCCGACGTCCGTCGGTAGGCTGAATTCCGGACAGGAAAGGCAGGAGGCTGCGGTGGCCGGGACGACCGTGTCCGAGGTGATGGCCGAGCTGGCCGGGCTGGCGGACCCCAAGACACGCGAAGTGAACGAGAAGCACGGTGACGGCCACGGCGTGAACCTCGGCAAGCTGCGCGCGCTCGCGAAGCGGCTGAAGACGCAGCAGGAACTCGCGCGCGGACTCTGGGCGACGGGCGACAGCGCGGCGCGGCTGCTGGCGCTCCTGATCTGCCGCCCCAAGGCGTTCGGGCGCGACGAGCTGGACGGCATGCTGCGCGAGGCGCGCACGCCCAAGGTGCGCGACTGGCTCGTGAACTACGTGGTGAAGAAGAACCCGCACGCGGAAGAGCTGCGCGTGGCCTGGTCCGCCGATCCGGACCCGGTGGTCGCCGGTGCGGGCTGGGCGCTGACCACCGAACGCGTGGCGAAGAAGCCCGCGGGCCTGGACCTCGCGGGACTGCTCGACACCATCGAGGCGGAGATGCGGGACGCCCCGGACCGCCTCCAGTGGGCGATGAACCACTGCCTGGCCCAGATCGGGATCGAGCACGCGGAGCACCGCGCCCGCGCGATCGGCATCGGCGAGCGCCTGGGAGTGCTCAAGGACTACCCGACCTCCCCGGGCTGCACGTCCCCGTTCGCGCCCACCTGGATCAACGAGATGGTGCGCAGACAGGGCAGCAGGGCGGCGGGCTGACCGCCGGCCGGTTCCGCGCGGGGCGCACCGTACGGACGCGCCGCGCCCGGTGGTCAGGCGCGGCGCGTCCTCGCAGGTCAGGAGCGGTGGTACGGGTTGGGGACCTGGATGTCGGCGCCCAGCTCGCGGGCGGCCTTGCGGGCGAAGTACGGGTCGCGCAGCAGCTCGCGGCCGATGAGGGCGACATCCGCCTGACCGTCCGCGACGATCTTCTCGGCCTGCCGCGCCTCGGTGATCAGGCCGACCGCGCCGACCGGCAGCCCGGTCTCCTTCTTGACCCGCTCGGCGAACGGCACCTGGTAGCCGGGCTCCACGGTGATCTTCGCGCCGGGAGCGTTGCCGCCGGTGGAGGTGTCCAGCAGATCCACTCCGTGCGCCTTGAGGTCGGCGGCGAAGCGCACGGTGTCGTCGGCGGTCCAGCCCTCGCGCTCGTCCTCCGCGTTCTCCGACAGCCAGTCGGTCGCCGAGATGCGGAAGAGCAGCGGCAGCTCCTCGGGCCACACGGCCCGTACGGCGTCCACGACCTCCAGCGCGAAGCGGGTGCGGTTCTCGTAGGAGCCGCCGTACTCGTCCGTGCGACGGTTGGTGTGCGGCGAGAGGAACTCGTTGATCAGATAGCCGTGCGCGCCGTGGATCTCCGCCACCTGGAAGCCCGCCTCCAGCGCCCGCCGCGCGGTCGCGGCGAACTGCCCGACGATCTCCTGGATCTGTTCGGCCGTCAGCTCATCCGGCGTGCTGGACGCGTCGTCGAACGCCAGCGGGCTCGGGGCCACCGGCTGCCAGCCGTGGCCGTCGCCCGGGGCGATCGGGGCGCCGCGGTCCACCCAGGTGCGCTCGGTCGACGCCTTGCGGCCCGCGTGCGCGATCTGGATGCCCGGGACGGACCCGTGCGCCTTCAGGAAGTCGGTGATGCGCCGGAAGGCGGCGGTCTGCGTGTCGTTCCACAGCCCCAGGTCGTACGGGCTGATCCGCCCCTCGGGGCTCACCGCCGTCGCCTCGGTCAGGATCAGCCCCGTACCGCCGGCGGCCCGGGAGGCCAGGTGCTGGAAGTGCCAGTCGTTGGGCGCGCCCTGCTCCGGGCCGTCCGGCGCCGCCGAGTACATGCACATGGGAGCCATCCATATGCGGTTGGGGATGGTCAGCGACCGGAGGGTGAGGGGCTCGAACAGTGCGCTCACGACGGACTCCCGCGTTTGGGGTTGCTTCAGCTTGACGCCTCGTACGATAACCCTCGTAGTACGGAGGCTGTCAAACTACGATGGATCTCGTACATGGCGGGTGGGCGGCGGCCGGGCATGGCGAGGTGGCCGCGCACGGCGCGGGGAAGCGGGATGAACGGCGGTGGCCGCCCGCGGGTACGGAAACGGGGCCGGCCCGCCATGGGTCCGGCCCCGCACGTCCTACCGCCCGGCCCGCGACGTACCCCCGTACCGCCGCGGCCGACAGTCCGGCCCTCGGGCGTCGCCCCGGGCCGATCGGCTCACGATAGGACGCCCGGCGCCGCCCGTTCGAGCGATTTTTGGCGCCTGGGGAGGAGACAAGCGCGGGGCGTGGCACGGCCCTACTCAGAAGCAGTTCCCCCGCCCGGCATCCCGAGGAGGGCGCGCGCATGGCTCCGCGCGGCATCGACCACGTAGGCGTCACGGTTCCCGACATCGACGCGGCGACGGCCTTTTTCGCGGCGGCGCTGGACGCGGAGGTGCTGTACGACACGCTGCGCCGCGAGGACGGGCCGAACGCGGGCGAGGAGGCCGAGCGGCGGCTCGGCGTACCGGAGGGCACCGCGCAGGTGGCCATCCGGATGCTGGCCCTGCCGAACGGCCCCGGGATCGAGCTGTTCGAGTTCACCGGCCCGCGGCGGCGACCACCCGCGGTCCCGTGCGACCTGGGGTGGCAGCATCTGGCCTGTTACGTCGACGGCCTGGACGCCGCGGTGGCGCGGGCCGAGGCCGCGGGCGCCGTGCCGCTCGGACCGCCGCAGCCCCTGCCCGGCCCGGAAGAGGGCCCGCGGAACCGCTTCGTGTATCTGCGCACGCCCTGGGGGAGCACGCTGGAGCTGCTGACATACCCGGATGCCCAGCCGTACGAGCGGACCACGCGCCGACGCCGGTGGCGGCCCTGAGGGAGCGACCGGCGCACACACCGTCGCACAGGGACCCTGACCGGTTGCGGTGTTTCGATCCGCAAAACCGGGAAACACCAGTGTCGAAGCGTTTTGATCTTATTTGTGAACGAGGTGAGCTGCCATGGGAATCATCGCGTGGATTCTGATCGGGTTGCTGGCAGGTGCGATTGCGAAGGCACTGATGCCCGGTAAGGACCCGGGCGGGTGCCTCGTCACCATGCTGATCGGCATCGTCGGTGGTCTGCTGGGCGGCTGGCTCGGCAAGGTGATCTTCGGGGTGGAGTCGATCAACGGCTTCTTCCACCTGTCCACGTGGATCGCGGCCATCATCGGCTCGGTGATCGTCCTGGCGATCTACCGGGTGACCATCGGGCGCAACCAACAGCGCTGAGCCGAGACGGCGGCGACCGGCGGAGGCCCCCTGGCGACAGGGGGCCTCCGCCTTTTCCATGTGCGCCGAAAAGGGGCCCTGACCTGCGCGGACAGTGCACCGGAGGGCCGTTGTCAGTGGTCGGGTGCAGACTGAGCGGTATCGGAGACAACGGCGTCCCGGAGGTGTTCCGACATGGCATCCGACACCGCAGACGTGCTCCTCGCGGTGGGCACGCGCAAAGGGCTCTTCATCGGCCGGCGACGGCGCGGCCGCTGGGAGCTGGGCGGACCGCACTTCGCCGCGCAAGCGGTCTATTCGATCGGTATCGACACCCGGCGCCCGACGCCCCGGCTGCTGGCCGGCGCGGACAGCGCGCACTGGGGTCCTTCCGTCTTCCATTCCGACGACCTCGGCGAGACCTGGCAGGAACCCTCCCGCCCGGCCGTCACCTACCCGCGGGACACGGGCACTTCGCTGGAGCGGGTGTGGCAGCTCCATCCGGCCGGCCCGGCCGCCCCCGACGTGGTGTATGCCGGGACGGAGCCCGGCGGGCTGTTCCGCTCGGCCGACGGGGGCGAGACGTTCGAGCTCGTACGGTCCCTCTGGGACCACCCGACCCGCGAGCAGTGGGTGCCCGGGGGCGGCGGCCTCGCGGTCCACACGGTGATCACCGACCCGCGCGACGCGGACGCGGTGACCGTCGCGGTGTCCGCCGCCGGGGTGTTCCGCACGACGGACGGCGGCGAGAGCTGGACCCCGTCGAACAGCGGCGTGAAGGCCGTGTTCCTGCCGGACCCGGACCCGGAGTTCGGGCAGTGCGTCCACAAGATCGCGCAGGACCCGGTCAACCGTGACCGGCTCTATCTCCAGAACCACTGGGGCGTGTACCGAAGCGACGACGCGGGCGCGAAGTGGACGGACATCGGCGGGGGGCTGCCCTCCGACTTCGGGTTCGCGACGGCGGCCCACCCGTGCCGGGCGGACGTCGCGTACGTCTTCCCCATCACCGCCGACATCGACCGGGTCCCGGCCGAACACCGGTGCCGGGTGTTCCGCACCGAGGACGCAGGCGCGACCTGGGAGCCGCTCACCGCCGGTCTGCCCAGCGAGGACCACTACGGCACGGTGCTCAGGGACGCGCTGTGCGTCGACGACTCCGACCCCGCGGGCGTCTACTTCGGCAACCGCAACGGAGAGGTCTTCGCCAGCGCCGACGACGGCGACAGCTGGCGGCAGCTCGCCTCGCATCTGCCGGACGTGCTGTGTGTGCGGGCGGCCGCCGTCGGGTGACCGCCCGGGTGCGACGGACCGGACCGTACGAAGGGAGGTGAGCGGCGCGAACACCGAGCCGGGATCGGGCCATCGGTTGAAGTGGATCACCCTGCGGCCAGTAGGGTGACGGCGTGGCTGCACGACCTCTTCATGAAATCGTCGAACCTGGCTGGGCCAAGGCACTTGAGCCGGTCGCCGGGCAGATCGCCAAGATGGGCGAGTTCCTGCGGGCGGAGATCGCCGCGGGACGTACCTACCTCCCGGCGGGCAGCAATGTGCTGCGCGCCTTCCAACAGCCCTTCGACAACGTACGGGTGCTCATCGTCGGGCAGGACCCGTACCCGACCCCCGGACACGCGGTGGGGCTGAGCTTCTCCGTCGCGCCGGACGTCCGCCCGCTGCCCGGAAGCCTGGAGAACATCTACCGCGAGATGGCCTCGGACCTGGGGCTGCCGCGGCCGTCCAACGGCGACCTCACGCCGTGGACGCAGCAGGGGGTGCTGTTGCTCAACAGAGCCCTGACGACGGCGCCGCGCAAGCCGGCGGCGCACCGGGGCAAGGGCTGGGAGGAGGTCACCGAGCAGGCCATCCGGGCCCTGGTCGCGCGTGGCCGCCCGATGGTGTCGATACTGTGGGGCCGCGATGCGCGCAATCTGCGCCCGCTGCTCGGCAACCTGCCGGCGGTGGAGTCCTCGCACCCCTCCCCCATGTCGGCCGACCGGGGCTTCTTCGGCTCGCGCCCGTTCAGCCGGACCAACGACCTGCTGGTGCGGCAGGGGGCACAGCCGGTGGACTGGAGACTGCCCTGAGGCTGCGGGATAGTGTGCCCGCATGACGAACGCGAACATCCCTGCGGGCTGGTACGCCGACCCGCAGGGCACGCCCGACCAGCTGCGCTGGTGGGACGGCTCCCGGTGGACCGAGCACACGCATCCGGGACAGCAGGCCCAGGCCCAGGCTCACCACCAGGGGCAGGCCGCCCGGCAGACCCCGGCCCAGGGCCCCGTCCCGGCGCATGCGGCTCAGGCCCAGCAGGCGCCGCAGCAGGGCGGGCAGCCGTACGGGCAGCAGGGATACGGCCAGGGCCCCGGGCAGCCGATGCCGCAGCAGTACGCGCCGCAGGCGGCACAGCCGGTGGCAGTGGGACAGCAGGCGCCGGGCGGCCATCAGATGACCGGCGGGCAGCCGATGCCGGGCGCGCAGCCCGGGTACGGGCAGCCGAGCGGTGACCCCGGCAAAGTGCAGCACCAGGTCCAGCAGCAGGCCGGTGTCGCGCCCACCGCGCAGGGCGGCGGGACGCTGTTCACCGAACCGGTCCTGGTGGTGAACCAGAAGGCCAAGCTGATCGAGGTGACGAACGAGTACAGCGTCTTCGACCAGCACGGCAACACCCTCGGCACGGTCGTCCAGGTCGGCCAGAGCACCGCGAAGAAGGTACTGCGGATCGTCTCCAGCCTCGACCAGTACATGACCCACCGGCTGGAGATCCGGGACGCCTACGGGCAGCCGCAGCTGGCGCTCACCCGCCCCGCGAAGTTCATCAAGTCCAAGGTGCTGGTGGAGCGTCCCGACGGACAGCCGGTCGGCGAGATCGTGCAGCAGAACGCCATCGGGAAGATCAACTTCGCGATGATGGCGGGCGGGCAGCAGATCGGCGCCATCAAGGCGGAGAACTGGCGCGCCTGGAACTTCGCGATCGTCGACCACACCGACACCGAGGTCGCCCGGATCACCAAGACCTGGGAGGGCCTGGCCAAGACAATGTTCACCACCGCGGACAACTACGTCCTGCAGATCCACGTGCAGCTCCCCGAACCGCTGCGGAGCCTGGTCGTCGCCACGGCCCTGACCGTGGACACCGCCCTCAAACAGGACGCGCGCGGACTTGGCTGAGCCCCGGGGCGGTGCGGCAGGCCCGGTGTCCGGCCATGTCCTCGGCGTGGACTCCGGCGGCTCCGGCCTGCGGATCGCCGTGGCCCGCGCGGACGGGAGGGACGCGCGGCCGCTCGCCTCGTACACCTCCCAGGAGCCCATCGGCACCGGGCCGAAGGGCATGGACGCCCACCAGCTGCTCAAACAGCTGGTGCCTGCCGCCCAGGACCTGATGCGGGACACCGGTGCCCGGCAGCTGGACGCGGTGTGCGTCGGCGCGGCCGGCATGGCGACGCTCGGCGACGACCTGCGCGCCGAGCTGCCCGCGGCACTGGCCGAGGCGTTCGGCGTACGGCGCGTGGCGCTGGCCGCCGACGCGGTGACCGCGTACGCCGGGGCGCTCGGCCAGACGCCGGGCGCCGTCGTCGCCGCGGGCACCGGCGTCATAGCGATGGGCACCGACCTCACGCCGGAGCGCGGCTGGCGCCGTGCCGACGGCTGGGGTCACCTGCTGGGCGACTGCGGCAGCGGCGCCTGGATCGGCCGGGCCGGGCTGGAGGCCGCGCTGCGCGCCCACGACGGGCGGGCCGGCGGCTCGGCCGCGCTGCTGGCCCGTATGGAGGCGGTGTTCGGCCCGGCGGCGGAACTGCCCGGGGCGCTGTACCCGCGCACCGACCGGCCCGCCGTCCTGGCGTCCTTCGCGCCCGAGGTGGCCGCCTGCGCCGGGCACGACACCGTGGCGTCGGCGATCATGACCGAGGCGGCGCGCCACCTCGTGGAGGCGGCAGCGGCGGCCTGTCCCCCGGCGGCGGACAGCGCGGTGGCCTTCACCGGCGGCCTGCTGCACCTGGGCGAACCGCTGCTGGCGCCCCTCCGTGCCGCGTTCGCCGAACTGCTGCCGCACGCCCGGCGTGTCCGGGCAGCGGGCGACCCCTTGGACGGAGCGCTGCGCGTCGCCGCGGCGCTGGCGACGGACGAACTGCGGCTGCCCAGGGATGAGAAGTTGCTGCGGGTTACGCGGTAGGTGCGGGCGCGGTCCGTCTGCCGGACGGCGTAGGAACGGCTCGGCCTGGGACGGTCGGTGCCCGCGGGACCCGGTCGACGCGACCCGGTCCAGTACGTGAACAAAGCGTCCACCCAGCGAGACCTGCACGATGGCACCCAAGGCAGGCGGCACCCGACGCATATCGGCAACCGCACCCAGCACCCCCATAAATCCCGAAGTCGTCACGGTTCGCCCGATACTTCGGCACATCCTTCGGCTCCCCAGCCGATGGCGGCAGCACATCCATCCGGGCACGCGCAAGGCGCACTCAAGGGGCGCGGAGCACCACGAAAGGCGCGGGCGCGTGGACAGGCGTGCGGGCGGTCTCGAACGCCCCGTACCGAGCCGTCCGGCATGTCACCGCTTGTCCGCCGATCCGGGCTCTGACCTGGCCATACGCCGCGCGGGACAATTCGGGACGGATACCTCCCGACCGAACCCTCCCGCCGCGCGGGGGACCTATGAGGCGTTAGCATGCGACGCCATGAGTTCCCCCACTGGGCCCGCACCCGGCTCGCCCCGCTTTGACGAAGTTTCTCCGAGCTCGGGCGCCGCACCCGGCCTGCCTGTACGAATGCCGCGTCCCCGGCAGTCCGGTCGGCACCGCCGGCCGGAGCCCGTCGTCGCGCCCGAGGGCGCGCCCGCCCTGGTCCTCGCCGTACCCGGCGCCCCCTCGGCCGCCGCGCGCGGCCTGGCCGCCGAGGTGACCAGCATCGCGCGTTCCGAGCTGCCCGGCCTCGACGCCCGGATCGGCTACGTGGACGGCGGCGACGAGGAGTACCCCTCGCTGGAGGCCGTGCTCGCGCAGGCCGCCGCCGAGCACAAGGACCGCGCCGGCGACGGTGCGCAGTCCGAGCAGCAGGGCCCGCCCGCGGTGGTCGTCCCGCTGCTGGCCGGGCCGGACAGCGCGCTGCTCCGCCGCATACGCCAGGCGATCATGAACAGCGGTTCGGCCGCCGAGCTGACCGATGTGCTCGGCCCGCACCCGCTGCTCGCCGAGGCCCTGCACGTACGCCTCTCCGAGGCCGGTCTGGCCCGTGCCGACCGGGCGCGGCTGTTCACGGTCGCGACGGCCGCGGACGGCATCGTCCTCGCCACCGTCGGCGGCGACGAGGCGGTGCAGGCCGCCGGGATCACCGGCATGCTGCTGTCCGCGCGCCTGGCCGTGCCGGTGCTGGCCGCCGCGCTGGACGAGGAGGGCGCCATCGCGCGCACGGCCGACGAACTGCGTTCCTCGGGCTCGCAGCAGCTGGCCCTGGCCCCGTATCTGATCGGTCCCGAGATCGCCGACGGCCTGGTGGGGGCGGCGGCAGCGGAAGCGGGCTGCTCGGCGGCGGAGCCGCTGGGCGCGTACGGCACGGTCGGCCGCCTGGTGCTGTCGAACTACGCGTCGGCGCTGGGCATCAAGCTGCAGTCGGCGGGCCAGGGCACGCCGGTACGGTGACCGACGTATGACCAAGGGCCGCTTCCCGGTGCGGGGAGCGGCCCTTCGGCCTACCGGGGCTCTTCGGCTTACCGGGGGCCCGCGCCATCCTTACGGCCGTACGCATGGCACCGACCGCCCCGTCCGCCTCAGACGAACACCACGCAGGAGGCGGCCGGCACCTCGATCGAGCCGCGGCGTTCCGGCACGCCGGTGCGGGTGTCGATGGCGAACCAGGTCACGTCCCCGGAGCGCTCGTTGGCGGCGTACAGGTGCCGTCCTCCGGGGTGCAGCGCCAGGTCGCGGGGCCAGTGGCCGCCGCACGGGACGGTGGTGACCAGGGAGATCCCCTCCGCCGACGGGTCGACGGCGAGGACCGAGATGCTGTCGTGTCCCCGGTTCGCCGCCCAGGCGAAGCGGCCGTCCCGCGAGACGACCAGCTCGGAGGGGTAGTTGTCCGCCGCCTCCCCGTCCGCGTCCGCGTCCGGCGGCAGGACCGCCGTCTCGGCCAGCGGTGTGAGGGTGCCGGTGGTGGCGTCCCAGCGGCAGGGGGTGACCGTGGAGGCCAGCTCGTTGATGACGTACGCGTGGCCGCCGCGCGGGTGGAAGGCGAGGTGCCGGGGCCCGCTGCCCGGCCGTAGCGGCACCTCGTGGCGTACGACGAGCTCCCCGTCGGCCGTCG
Organism: Streptomyces sp. NRRL F-5755; assembly: GCF_001279365.1. NCBI lineage: Bacteria > Bacillati > Actinomycetota > Actinomycetes > Kitasatosporales > Streptomycetaceae > Streptomyces > Streptomyces sp. NRRL F-5755. Next base: position 92,893 of record NZ_LGCW01000261.1, read on the forward strand.
GGAGTTCGCAGATGCGCACGGAATCGGTGCCCAGGTCGACGCTGAGCAGCCAGCGGCCGGTGGGGTCGGGCACCACGGCGTGGGCGTGCGCGCCCTCCTGGCGGTCGGGGTGCGGGCCGCCGCCTTCGTGCCGGACCACGGCGGCCGGTTCCGCGAGGCCGCCGTCGGCCCGTACGGGCAGCGCGCTGACGCTGCCGGAGCTGTAGTTGGCCGTCAGCAGGTGCCCGGCCCAGAGGGCGAGGTGCGTGGGGTCGGCGCCCCGCACCGGCACGGGCGCGCCCAGCGGCCGCGGCCCGTGCTCCGTGAGGGCGAAGGCGGCGGCCGCGCCGTCGGAGGTCTCGCTCACCGCGTACAGGTGGCGTCCGTCGGGCGCGGGCACGAGGTAGCTCGGGTTGCCGACCTCGACCGTGGCGTGCAGCGGGGTCAGGGCGCCCGATTCCAGGTCGACCGCCGCCGTGACGATTCCGCGTCCGCCCGCCGCCGTGAACGACCCGATGTACGCCCGCCGCCCGCCGCCTGTCGTGCCCATCGGCTCCCCGCCTGCCCTTCGTCCGCCCCGCGCGTCGTACGGAGTTGCACTACGCGTACGGGCCGACGCTAACAGCCCGCCGGGGCGGCAGGAGGGCTCGCCCGGTCTCAGGCGTCGGCCAGCGGTGCGCGCGGGTGGCTGCGCAGGGGTGCGGCGAGTTCGGCCAGGGCCCGTTCCAGGCTGTGGAGGTGGGCGAGGGCCGGTTCCAGGGCGGGCGGGTGCGCGGCGGCGGCCGGTTGCGCGGCTGTCGCTTCGCGGGCCTGCTGGGGCGTGGTGAGCGCTTCGACGGCGGCTTCCACGCGCTGGCAGGCGGCGGTGAGGCGGGCGTCGTGCGAAGCCTCGGGGTCGGCGGCGATGGACGTCAGGCCGCGTACCTCGCGGGCGCAGTCGTCCAGCAGCGCCAGCACCTGCCGCGCGCGCTCCTTGCGCGCACGCATCGGGGCCAGCGGATGCACCAGCGGCGAGAGGGAGAGCCGTACGCGGCGCAGCAGCAGCTCCAGCTCGGCGACGAGCGGGGCCGGGTCGGCCGTGGCGTCGCCGGCGATGCGGGCGGCGGCCTCGGCGGTGCAGCGGTGCACGCAGCGCAGGGCCCGCTGGATCCAGGCGTCCGTCGTGGAGTGTGTGGTGACGGGCAGCACCACCAGGACGGCCAGGATCACGCTCAGCGCGCCGACGCCGGTCTCCGCGAGGCGCAGCGCGAGCAGGGCGGGGTCCAGCACGCCGAGCAGCCCGTACAGCAGCCCGACCAGCAGGGTCACCGCGAGCATGTTCCAGGTGTAGGAGACCGGCGACGCGTAGAAGATCGAGAAGACGCAGACGGCGATCAGGGCGGCGGTGGGGGCCACGGCGCCGTGCAGCGGTACGGCGATCAGCAGCCCGGCGGGGATGCCGAGGAGCGTGCCGAGCATCCGGCGGAAGCCGCGGACCACGGTCTCGCCGCGCGAGGCGGTGTTGACGAAGATCCACCAGGTGGCGCCGACGGCCCAGTACCAGCGCTCGTGGGAGAGCAGCTGGCCCGCCAGCAGGGCGAACGCTCCGGCGGCGGTCGCCTGGAGCGCCTGGCGGGTCGTCGGCCGGGCGAGTCCCCTGCCGCCGGGGAGGGCCGGTACGGCGGGCGGGGGCGTACGGCGCTCGTAGCACCACAGCCCGAAGCGGACGATCGAGCAGGCCACGAGGGAGAGCGCGGTGGCCGCGTACAGCTCGGGCAGCTGCTCCGGGACCGTACGCAGGAACTGCGCCTCGAAGAACGACATGAACGCGAAGATGCCGAGGGCGTTGCCGCGCGGCCCCCACCGGCGGGCGTAGACCCCGGCGCCGACCATGGCGAGGAAGGCCACGTCCCGTACGACCGGGTGATCGTGCAGCAGCGCCGCCGCCGCGAGGACCGGGAAGCCGGCCAGGGGCAGCAGGGCCGTGGTGACCATCTGGCCGCGGACCGTCGTGTCCGCCACGGTGAACAGGGCGAGCAGCGCGGCGAGCCCGCCCACCACGGCGCCGGCCAGCGAGTGCCCGACGAGGCCGCAGACGGCCACGCCCGCGGCGACGCCCAGGACGGCGCGGGCGGCGCTGCGCAGCCGCAGCCGTCCCGGGTCCGGCGCCATGAACACCTTCTTCACCACGGTTTCCCACCCCTCTGCTGGTCGGCTCGGTACCTCGGCCGCGGACCGGCTCTGCCGCGCAGCGCCGCATTCCCGCGCTGGATCCGCACTGATTCCGCACGAAAAAGGCGCCGCGGGATTCCGCAGCGCCGTTGACTGGCCTATGACAACATCAACACTACCGTTGGCTCAACAGAGTCCCTGAGCACTGAGCCATTGGCCCAGCAGGAACGAGTGAGCACGGGCCAGAAGGTGGCCAATGGCGCGGCTCGCTACCCGGCGTACGGGTTGACCGGCGCCAGCCGTCCCGCCTCGCGCGCATCCCACCCGTACCCCGCCCGCGCCTCACCCGCGTCCCGCCCCCGCCTCCCCCGCGTCTCATCCAACCGTCCACATCCCGGAACGCCCCGACCGCGTGCATCCCCCACGCATTACCCTCGTCGTCATGTCCGCACCCGCACGCCTCCTCTGTCTCGCGCTCTTCGCGAACTCGGCCTGGTGCGTCGACGACGGGCTCTGTCGCCGCTGACGCCTGTCCGCCCGCGCGCCCGCACGACGCGGCGCCGGCGCGTCCGAATCCCCCTCCGTTTCCCCCGACCTCCCCGGGGCGACGTGCAATCAAGGCACCCCGGAAGGCCCTGCCTGCCCCGGAAACCCCGGCTGCCTCACCTCCCCCGCTCACCTTCACGGAGCCCGCTGTGACCACAGCACCCCCTGATCCGCTCACCGAGGTCCCCCGCCCGGCCCCGGCCCTGCTCGCTCCCTCCCCCACCTCCGTGCCCCGCCCGGCGGCTCCCGAGGCGCCGCCGGTCCGCCGGGTGCCGCTCGTCGTCGGCCTGCTGATCGCCGTGGCGCTCGCGGGCTTCGTCTTCGCCTCGTACGGCGCGAAGCCGGGCGTCCTGCTGCTGCTCGGGCTCGGTCTGGGGGTGGCCCTGTTCCACTCGCGGTTCGGGTTCACCTCGGCGTGGCGGCAGTTCGTCGCCGTGGGCAACGGCTCCGGGCTGCGGGCCCACGCGCTGCTGCTCGGTACGACGGCGACGCTGTTCGCCCTGGTCATCGGGACGAGCACCGGGCTGTTCGGCTCGGTTCCCGAGCCGTCCGGCGGGCCGCTGGGCGTCGGGCTGCTCCTCGGCTCGTTCGTGTTCGCCGTGGGGATGCAGCTGGGCGGCGCCTGTGCCTCGGGCACGCTGTTCGCGGTGGGGTCGGGGCAGACCTCGATCGTGCTGACCCTGGGCGGGTTCATCGCCGGTTCGACGCTGGCCGCCTGGCAGTTCGACCTGTGGAAGGACCTGCCGGCGTACGAGCCCGTGGTGTTCGCCGACCACATCGGCTGGTTCGGGTCGTGGGCCGTCACCCTCCTGGCGCTGGCCGTGATCGTGGTGGTCAGCCGGGCGGTCCAGGCGCGCCGCAACCCGCCGCCGACCGGCCCGGTGCCGTCGGCGAGGACCACGGTCGCCCGGGTGCTGCGCGGTTCCTGGCCGCTGGCGGCCGGTGCCGTGGTGCTGGCGGTGCTGGGCGGCGGCGTGCTCCTCGTCTCCGGCGGTGCGTGGGGTGTGACCAGCGCGTTCAGCCTGTGGGGCGCGAAGCTGGTGAGCGCGCTGGGCGGGCATCCGGAGACCTGGACGTACTGGCAGAAGCCGGCGAACGCGCACGCCCTGTCCGGGCCGGTGCTGGCCGACAGGACGAGTCTCACCGACATCGGCATCATGATCGGCGCGGCGCTTGCCGCCGCGCTGGGCGGCACCTGGGCGCTGCACCGGGGCACCCCGTGGCGCACCGCGGTCGCGGCCGTCGTGGGCGGTGTGCTGATGGGCATCGGCGCCCGGCTGGCCGGCGGCTGCAACATCGGCGCCTACCTCGCCGGTATCGCCTCCGGCAGCCTGCACGGCTGGATCTGGGGCGCGACGGCCCTGCTCGGCACCTGGGCGGGCCTGAAGCTGCGGCCGGTCTTCCGGCTGGCCAACCCGAAGCCGGGGGACGGTGTCTGCTGAGGGGTGAGGTGAGGGCCGTACGCCGACGCGCGGTTCCGGCATACGGCCCTCGGCCCGGCGCACGGCTTCGGCCCGGCGTACGGTCATCGTCCCGGCCTCCGGACCAACGGCCCACCCCACACCCCTGCCACCAGGCCATTGGTACAGTCGCCGGACCCCGCCCCGCCCCCGAGGAGGCCGTTGGCCCATGGCCGTGGACACACTCGACGCGAAGATCCTCCGGCTCCTGCTGGAGCAGCCGCGCACCAGCGTGCGGGAGTACGCGCGCATCCTCGGCATCGCCCGGGGCACCGTGCAGGCGCGGCTGGACCGGCTGGAGCGGGACGGGGTGATCACGGCGTACGGGCCGCGCCTGTCGCCCGCCGCGCTCGGCCACCCCGTACTCGCCTTCGTCCACATCGAGGTCACCCAGGGGCACCTGGAGGAGGTCGCCGATGCGCTGGCCGAGGTGCCCGAGATCATCGAGGCGTTCTCCACGACCGGCGGCGGTGACCTGCTGACCCGGGTGGTCGCGCGCGACGCGGCGCATCTGGAGGACGTGATCCAGCAGTTGATCAGCCTGCCGGGCGTGGTGCGCACCCGGACCGAGGTGGCCCTGCGCGAGCGGGTGCCGCACCGGATGCTGCCGCTGGTCGAAGCCGTGGGCCGGGCCGCCGGACCGCGCTGAGGGGCCCCTTGGCATGCTGGGGCCATGAGCATTTCCGCCGGCGCCTCCCCCGGCTCCCCCGCCCCCGTGATCTTCGACCTGGACGGCACGCTCGTGGACAGCGAGCCGAACTACTTCGAGGCGACGCGCAGTGTGCTCGCCCGGCACGGCGTCTCCGGCTTCACCTGGGAGGACCACACCCGCTTCATCGGCATCGGCTCCCGCGAGACGCTGGCGACGCTCCGCCGGGAGCACGCCATCGACGCGCCCCTCGACGACCTGCTGGCCGACAAGAACCGCGCCTATCTGGAACGGGCGCGGGCGCACACCGAGGTCTTCCCGGAAATGCGGAAGTTCGTGGAACTGCTGCATGCCGCCGGGCATCCGCTGGCGGTGGCCTCCGGTTCCTCGCGCCACGCCATCGAGGCGGTGCTCGGCAGCACCGGCCTGGACGCGCAGCTGACCGTGCTCGTCTCGGCCGAGGAGGTCTGGCAGGGCAAGCCCGCGCCGGTCATCTTCCTGGAGGCGGCGCGCCGGCTGGGCGCGCCGCCTCAGAAGTGTGTGGTGCTGGAGGACGCGCCGCCCGGCGCCGAGGCCGCGCACCGGGCGGGCATGCGGTGCGTCGCGATCCCGTACGTACCGGAAACGGCGACGGACCCGGCCTTCGGCAGCGCCGGGCTGTTCTTCCCGGGCGGGCAGCGGGAGTTCACGGCGGAGGCCGCGTACCGGTGGATCACGGCGGCCGAGAGCTGACGGCCGAAGGCTGACGCACGGGAGTCACCGGCCCGGCTACGCGCCCTCCGCGGCCACCGCGATCCGCACCACCGACCCGGTCTCCAGCGCCGCCCACAGCGCGCCGTCGGGGCCGAGCGCGATGCCGTGCGGCTCGGACGCGGGGTCGGGGAGGTCGTAGCCGTCGACGCGTCCGCTGGTGGTGATGCGGCCGATGCGGCCCGCGCCCCATTCGGTGAACCACAGGGCGCCGTCCGGGCCCGCGGCGATCGCGTGCGGGCGGCACGCCGGGTCCGGCAGCGGGAACTCCTCGACCGTACCGTCCGTGGTGATGCGGCCGACCCGGCCCGCCGCGATCTCCACGAACCACAGGGCGCCGTCGGGCCCTGCCGTGAGCCCGACCGGGCCCGCGCCCGGCGTCGGCAGGTCGTGGAGGACGGTGTCGCCGTCCGGGGTGATGCGGCCGATCGCGTTGGCCTGGTTGGCGGTGAACCACAGGGCGCCGTCCGGGCCGGTCGCGATCACCGAGGCGAAGGCGCCGCGTACCGGCAGCGGGTATTCGGTGACGGTGCCGTCCGGGGTGATGCGGCCGATGCGGTCGGCGGCGGATTCGGTGAACCAGACGGCGCCGTCCGGGCCCGCGGCGATGCCGAGGGGCGCGGCGTCCGCGGTCGGCAGGGTGAAGGACTCCACCTGAGCGCCGCCGTCGGCGGCCCGGCCGGGCACGAGGCGGGTGACGCGGTGCTCCTTGAACTCGGTGCACCACAGCGCGCCGTCCGTCCCCGTGGCGATCATCGTGGGCCCGCCGGTGGCGGTGCGCAGGGGGTAGGTGGTCACGTCCCCCGCCGTGGTCACCCGCGCGACCCGCCCCTGGTGCACGAGCGTGCACCACAGGGCGCCGTCCGGCCCGGCGGTCAGCGCGTACGGGCCCGTTTCCGGGCCGGCCACGACATACTCCTGCAAGGTCACCTCTGGGCGGGACGGCATGTGCTGCATCCTTTCGGCACGGATCGGTACGGCGAGGCCGGACGGTCCCCGTACGGTACCCAGGCCCCGCGGGCGACGCTCCGCCGCACCTCCGGCGGAGCCCCGCGACCGACACCCCGTCATCCCCAGCCGTCTCAGCCGACGTTCACCTCATACGCGGACGTGTCCAGCTGCGCCTTGCCCGTGAAGGCTTCCGTACCGGCCTCCACCCCGCTGAGATAGTCGGCCGGCGCCACCAGGCCCCGCCGGGCGAGTGCCTGGAGGAAGTCGTTCAGGTCGAAGTCGGAGGCCGTGGTGTCGCCGACGCGGACGAAGGAGTACACGTTCCAGTCGGTCCGGCCGACGTACAGGTCCCAGGAAGCACCGGCGATCTTCACCCGCTGCTGCCGGGTGCCCAGGGGCGCGGCGCCGCCGCCCTTCGCGAGCCACACCATGACCTCGTGCTTGGGGCGGCTCTGCCAGTCCGTGTCCGGCCGGTCGTGCAGCCACAGGTCGTACGCGACGTTGTACGCGCCCGGCCTGGACTCCTTCACCTTGTACGACCACTTCGTGCGGACCGGGGTCTTCGCCGACACCCGCACGGGCAGCCCGGTGGCGTTGGACTTCCAGCCCCAGTGCCAGCCCAGCACGCTGCTCGCGTACGACTTCACGGACTCCGGCGCGCCGGTCCAGTCGTGGTTGGTTCCCCAGCCGATGGTGTTCCCGGACTGGTACGTGGCCCAGGTGCAGGTCCAGCCGGAGCCGCTGCCCGACCCCCAGGTGTTGTTGTTGAGCCAGTACTTGCCCATCGGCGTGGACTCGTTCGGCGCGCAGCCGTCCGCCGCCCGTGCCGGCTGGGCGGCGGTGTCGAGCGCGAAGAGGGTTCCGCCGCCGAGCGTGGCGGCGGCGAGCAGCGCGACGAGGAAGCGCTTGCGGGACGAGCGGTGACGGCCAGGTGCTGCCATGGGACGACCTGCCTTTCGGGTCCGGATAGGTGCTCCCTTGTTGCCGCCGCTGCGGAAAGGGTTGCCCGTACGGCCGTGCCGCGAGCCATGTGTCTCCGCC